>JACQYM010000281.1 GCA_016208225.1 Deltaproteobacteria bacterium
AAAGCCTGGTGCCCGAATATATCCGCGTCTGCCGCGAACAGTGCCTCCTGCAGATCCGCATTATTCACGGCAAAGGCACCGGGACCCTGCAGCGCACCGTGCATGCCATTCTTGCCCGCCAGCCGGAAGTCGTCTCCTTCCGGCTGGCCCATGAGGACCGCAGCGGCTGGGGGGCGACCCTGGTGGACCTGGCGGCCAAACCGTGATGCGCGGTCTCGCCCATTGCCTGTCCCCATCCACAAAATCGATTGACAACCGGCGGAAGGAGCCTGATATTTAAAGAGAGGAAAATCTTTATCAGCACAATATTTTTGTTAGATACGCACCACTTTTCCATAAGGAGCACCATTATGAAACCTGTAAATGAAATGTTTGGCAGAAACAAACTCCTTGCCGTCCTCGTCGTCGGCATGGGCCTGCTGCTGTCCGCCTGCAGCACCGGTTCCTACGGTCAACTCGATTTCACGCTGACGGTCAACGATATTTTCGAATCCGGCCAGGTGCTGGACAACCATCACTACTATTATATAGGTCCGGAGGCGGAGCCGGTGGCCATCATGGCCATCGACAATAAATATGAGCTGGCCCCCAGTCTGTGGAAACCGATCAATCTGACCCCGGAAAAGCTGCGGGCCTGGATGGACCGCATTGACAACCGGTACCGCTTCCGCAACATCTATGACGGAGCCTACATCCTTGACCAGGACGGCAACCGGGTGGGAGTGTGGTATTCACGGCTGGACTGGACCACGATCAGACGGGCCGAGGGCAACCAGCTGATTATCTACACCCCGGATACCACGAAGCACCTGGATAACCCGGATAAGGCCGATTTCTTTGGAAACTGATGGGCACATGCACCATCGCACGGGAAGCATACATGGAAAACTGGTTGCTGTCGGCATTACTGGCCATGATCATTTATGGCTTCTGGGGATTTTTCCCCAAAATTGCCGTCAGCTACATTTCCCCCCAGAGCGCGCTGGTCTATGAGGTGGCCGGGGCCATGGCCGTTGGCCTGGCCACCCTCTTCTTTCTCGACTTCCAACTGCAGCACCATCCGAAGGGTATTTTATTTGCCGTACTCACCGGCATCGCCGGCATGGTCGGCACCCTTTTTTTCTTCGCCGCGGCCCAGAAGGGCAAAATTGCCGTGGTCGTCAGCCTGACCGCTCTCTATCCGCTGGTCACCGTGCTCCTGGCCGTCATTTTTCTGCGGGAACCCCTTACCGGCAAGCAGATTATCGGGCTGATTCTGGCCATTGGCGCCATTCTGCTGCTGGCCACCTGAAACTGGCCCTGTGAGCGCGGGCCGCAGCCCGGGCCGGGGTAGACAATCGCGTCCACTGAATTGACAAGGAGAAGAAACAAATGACACCGCCGGAAAAAATTGTCCTTTTCGCCTTCCGGGGCGATCCCCTCTGTTTTATCCATGTGCTGCTCAATGCCCTGGACCTGCATGAAAGAGGCATGGCGGGCGCCATCGTCATGGAGGGGGAAGCGGTCACCCTGATTCCGGTGATCAGCAGGGAGGACCATTTTCTGGCCCCGCTGTACCGGCAGGCGAAAGAAAAGGGCCTGATCATCGCCGTCTGCCGGGCATGTTCGGCCAAGCTGCACGTCACCGAGGCTGTTGAAAAGGAAGGACTGCCCCTGGTGGCCCACATATCGGGCCACCCGTCCATGGGCAAATTCATGGAGGAAGGGTACCGGATTATCACTATGTAATCCCCCCCTCCCCGGAGAAATGATATGGCGAAGAACGGACCGCGCCAGGAAAAACCGGACCCGGAGAGGATGGCCATCCTCCGCTCCCTGCCCCTTGAGATCAAACAGCAGATCACCGGCGAAGAGGCCCGGGCCTTCCTGCACAACGAAGAGCTGCCGGAATCCCTGCTGGAAAAGCTGAAAGACTATCTGGTTGACGAGGAGTAATGCCGCCGGCTTCCGGGTCGCTTTGCTTGCCCGGCATGACGTGCTGGCTGCGTGTTTGAAGAAAGGAAGGTGCGGCGACTGCCTCAGCTGGTGAGCAGCCGGTAGATTTCCGGCACCCGCAGGGGCAGCTTGCGCACATCGTTGATAAAGGTGTAATTGATTTCCCCGAACATGTGGCCCATGTACTCCTGGGCCTCGCGGTCGATGGTGATGCAGAACGGGTGAATGCCCGCCATTTTGGCCTCGATCAGGGCATGGCGGGTGTCCTCGATGGCGTATTCCCCCTTGCAGATCGGTGAAATGGCGGATCGGCGTGCCCATGCGGGTGTAATCCACCGGGGCAATGGCGGCAATGCGCCCTCTGATCTCCTCGTTGTACGGCTCCGCAAAGTCCTTGATATGGTAGATCTCGCTGCGGGTGCGGCGCATGCCGGAAAAGCCGTAAATGGCATAGCGGTCCCCCAGACTGTCCAGGGCCTCGCTGAGCAGCACCAGGGACTCCTTCAGGGCCGTGCCGACCCATCCTTCGGTGGAAGATGACATATCCACCAGAAACAGGGCGGCGATATCCCGCTCGTCGCGGAGCAGGCGGATATAAAGGCGCTCCGAGGGAACCAGCCCGGCCTTCACATCGGCATGGGCTTCGGTCAGGGCGTCGAGATCCACGTCATCACCGTCCCGCTGCCGGCCGACAAAAAGATGCCGGGTCCGCATCATCTCAAACTGCCGCTTGAGCTGCATGATCTGGCCGCGGTATTTTTCCAGGGTGTTGCCGACAAAGGTGCCGCCCACGGCATGGAGCCGCTTCTGGACCAGCCGGCACCAGTTCTTGCGGAATCCCTGGCGCCGGAAGTCCCATTCGTCATACAGCAGCTCGCCCTGCAGGGCCTGGCCCTCTTCCGGCTGCGGGCCATGCTGTGGGGTTCTGCTCCTCCCGCCGGCCCGCTGGCTGGCGCTGGAGATGTAAAATGCGGGCACGCTGCCAAGATCATCCGTGATTTCCCTGGCCAGCTGCCGCAGCTCTGCCGGCAGTTCCAGCTGCTCATCCCCCAGACAGATAAACCGGGGCTCTGTTCCGGGCTCCAGCTCGGCGGCCGCTTTTTCCTTGCCCTCTTGTTGCACCGGAGTGACCG
>JACQYM010000269.1 GCA_016208225.1 Deltaproteobacteria bacterium
CTGCTGCAGGCGGTGTGACATGCGAACAACACTGAACACGATCTACAACATGATCGGCAATAATCTGAACAAGATTACCACCGACATGCTGAAATACAACAGCCAGATTTCCTCCGGCATGCAGATGTCGAAAATTTCCGACAATCCGGTCAATCTGGTCAGCGCCCTGGGTTTGCGTTCAACCCTGGCCGAGATCAGCCAGTACCAGGAAAATATTACCTTTGGCGGCTCCATGATCTCCGCTTCGGAAGAGGCGCTTACCGGCATCAAGGACCTGGTGATGCGCAGCAAGGACAAAGCCCTGGCCGCCATCAATGACAGCCAGAACGTGACGACCAGATCTTACATCGCCGATGAAATCCATGTCTATCTGGAACAGGCCGTCACCCTGGCCAACACCCGCTGGGACGGCAAATATGTTTTCGGCGGCTACCGCACCACCGGTTATACGGAAACAGAACCTACCCCCTTCATGCTCGGCTACATCGACGGCTACCGCATCAACGGCAGCAGTTTTCCCATCATGGACTCGATGCTCTCCGGCGCCGTGGGCACCACGGATTTAGCAGCGGGAGATCTGGTGATCAATGGCCAGGATGCGGGCGCGGTGGTACTCTCCGCCGGCACCAGCCTGGGCCTGAACATGAGCGGGGCCGACAATCTGAAGAGCGCCGTGAACGGCATTGCCTGGCCGGCCGGCACCACGCCGGTCACCGCCAGCCTGACCACCCTCTATGCCGGGGCCGCGCAAACGGCGACCGGCAATCCGACCGATGTCAGCATCACCATCAACGGCGTCACCATCAACTACACCACTGCCGGTGCCACGCCGGCCGCGGATGCGGTCACCGCCCTGAACCAGTATACACACCAGACCGGGGTACGGGCCGCACTGGGCGACAACGGCAACGGCGGCACCGTCGGCACGGTGGTGCTGACCAACGCCATGGCCGGCGACGAATCAGACATCGACATCACCGCCCTGACCGAGACCGCCAATCCCGCCGGCCCGCCGGCCGCCTCATCCGGCCTGGCCGTGGGCGGCCATGCAGTGGGCGCCGGCAGCAATACCGGCCAGATCTCCCTGCAATCAACGGAATCATTTGCCCTGACCAGCAACAACTATACCGATGACACCGTCCTTGACCTGCTCGGCCTCGGGGGGGGCGATGTCGGTTTCGCCGATACGGCTGGCGACGGCCTCCTGGTGCATGGCCCCCGACTGGCGGCCAATGAGCTGGAAATTAACGGCATTCCGGTGGACACCATCACCTCTGACGGGATTTCCGACGTTTATTCCAGTGCATCCGCCGCTGCCAAGGCCGCGGCCGTCAACCGCATCAGCGCGGACTGGATCAACGCCGGCGGCCAGACCATCCCCGGGACCGGCGTAACGGCGGAGGTGACCCCGGTTTTCCGGCAGGCGCCGCTCCCGGCCACGGCCGGCACCATCGGACCGGGTGACCTGATCATCAACGGCGTGGATATCTTTGCCGCGGCAGGAGCAACCGCCATTGTGGCCGGGGATGCGGACAATGCGCTGCTGAGCGCCATCAACGCCCAGCAGGCGAGTACCGGCATCACGGCCACCCGCAACGCGGCCGGCCAGCTCGGCCTGAAAGCCGTGGACGGCCGCAACCTCCATATTCAAACCACGGCTAACGGCAACTACATATCCCATCTGAACGGTGATGCGTCGACCAGCGTCGCGGACAAAGTTTATTCCGGCACCATCCAGCTTCTCTCTGATCGCACCTTCATGCTGGAAAGTACCCTCAGTTCCCCCTTCCCCCCGGGCGACGCGGAACCGGGACTGGCCGCCATCGGCCTGGCCGGCGGCACCTTTTCCACCGGAGAGCCGACCGACACGGCAAACGACGGCCAGCTTGCCGTTCTCTCCGTTGCCCAGCTGACCAACAACGTCCGTTACACCGGCGACCGCAACAATGACGCAGAGATCAAAGTCGGCGCCAGAAGCTCCATCCAGATCGCCAAAAACGGCAAAGACGCCGTGGCCGACACCAAAGTTTTTCAGGCGCTCAAAGAAGTGGAAGATTATCTGCGGGGCAGAAACTATACCTTTGTCACCAGCGGTTACGCCCAGGAAAATATCTATGCGCCGCTCGAAACCCTGAATGACCCGAATGATCCCCTGGAAGAGAAATTTCAGAGCGGCGATTTCACCATCATGGTGACGGATCATGACGCCTATCCGCCGGTGGAGGTGGAGATGAAAATCCCCGTGGATATCACCCTCGACACCCCGGAGTCAATCGCCCAGAAGATCAACGGCATTCCCGGACTGACCAGCAGCTGGGACGGCAGCGGCCACCTGCATATCGACAGTTCCGATGCCGGCCGCTACACCTTCAACATCACCGGGGACAACGGCAACACCCTGAATGCCCTCGGCATTAACGCCCATGAACTGCAGATCCAGGGGCTGACCAAATCCCTGGCGGATCTTGACACGGTTCTTTCCTCGCTCTCCACCCAGATTTCCGATTTCGGCGCCAGGGCAAACCGCATCACGATCCAGCAACAGATTTACGCCAATCTGAAACTGGCGAATCAGGAGAATTTATCAGAAAAACAGGACACCGACATGACCGAGGCCATCCTGAATCTCAAGGCCAAGGAAGTTGCGTACCAGGCGGCGCTGAGCGCGGCCGCCAAAACCATGCAGCTCAGCCTTGTTGATTATTTGTAGGAAGAAGTGGTAGAGTAGCGGGCAAGAGGCCGGGCAGGGAGGGTTCACGGACCGCCCCGGCGATCACGGCCACCATGTCCTTATTCGCTCACACTTCTTTAGGAGTACCGTTATGCTTATCCTTTCCAGAAAGGTTGGCGAGGCGATTATCATTGCCGATAACATCAAAGTCAGGGTCCTGGAAAACAAGGGTGGCCTTGTCAAGCTTGGAGTTGAGGCTCCGGAGCAGGTCATCGTCCATCGCGAGGAAATATATCTGCGGATTCTTGAAGAAAATAAAAAGGCGGCAATGGATTCACCGGAAGATTTATCAATTCTGGCCGATGTTTTCCCTTTGAAAAAGAACGAGTAATGACAATGAATGCTTTACAACAGGACATGTGTCAGCCGGAGGCTGAAAACAAGATCATGGTGCAGACCAGCCGCTTCGGTGAAATCGCCGTGGACCCGGCCCGGGTCATTTCCATGGTCAGCCCTTTTCTCGGCTTTCCGGAATCAATGCGTTTCATGCTGAAATCCCACGGCCCGAATTCCCCTTTCATGTGGCTGCAGTCGCTGGATAATCCGCAGCTGGCCTTTGTGGTGATTCGCGCCGCGCTTCTCGACCTGCAGACAAAGCTGGAAATCCCCCGGCAGATCGCAAAGCACCTCCAGATTACTTCTGATCATGACAAGGATATTCTGTTAATCCTCACCATTCCGAAGGACAACCCGCGGGAGATGACCGCCAATCTTCTCGGGCCGATCGTGCTGAACAGCGGCAAGCGGCTGGCGGCCCAGGTTGTTCTTGATCCGCAGAAATATGATCCGTGCTGGCGGGTCTTTCCGAGCAAATGAAGGATATGTTGAACGACCGCAGGGGTGGTTCGCGAACCGCCCCTGCCAGGGGAAAGGGCGCAAAAAAGCCGGCCATCGGGCCGGCTCGATCTGCTATCGCGTATTATATGGGACGGGTGGAAATTATTCGAACAGATGCGTCTCTTCACCCAGAAGATCAGCCATCATTTTGTCGGCAATATCGCGCGCATCAATGCGGTAGGTGCCCTCATCGATCTGCTTCTTCAAGGATTCGATCATTTCCATGCGCATCGGCGGGGTCTGTTCCAGTATCTCTTTCATTTTCTGTACATCCCGGGAAGTGCTGGATAGATCAACCTTGTCTGCGGCTGAAGGGCCGGCGCTCGCCGCTCCGGCGTCCGCCTTGCGTGCTTTTTTCACCTCAACCTGATTGTCCGTCCTGATCTGCGAAATCGCGTCCGTTAGTTTCATGATCAGCTCCTCTCCGCCCTTGCAGCCTTTGTTTGCAGGGATAACTCTACTGTTTCTCATCAAATTGTACACTCTCTTCTAATTACCATATCGACTTTCTTTTCACAAACTTTAAAAAAATCTGCCGGCTTCCCGGGGCCTGTGCAAAAATAACATGAGCATCAGGCCCTTGTTGCCAAAAAAATCCTTGCCTGTTAGAGTGGCCGCCATGGAAAATCAAGAGAGCATTTACCTTGTGGACGGCAGCGCCTACATCCACCGGGCCTATCATGCCATATCCTCCCTGTCCAACAGCAGGGGTATGCCGACCAATGCCGTTTTCGGATTCACCAACATCCTGCTCCGGGTCATCCGCGAAAAAAATCCGGCCTACATGGCAATGGCCTTTGACCTGAAGGGTCCCACCTTCCGTCATGAAATATATAGCGACTACAAGGCAAACCGGCCGCCCATGGCTGAGGATCTGGTCTGCCAGATCCCTTATATCAGAAAAATTTCCCAGGCCTTCAACTTCCTCTTCCTGGAGCGGGAGGGCTATGAAGCGGATGACCTGATCGCCTCGGCGGCGAAGCTGCTCGCGGCGAACGGCCATGATATCGTCATCGTTTCCGGCGACAAAGATCTGCTCCAGCTTGTGGACGACCATATCATACTCTGGGACCCCATGTCCGACAAGGTCATGGACAGCCGTTCCGTCTCGGAAAAATATCATGTCGGTCCGGAAAAGCTGAATGACCTCTTCGCCCTGATCGGCGACAGCTCGGATAATATTCCCGGCGTGCCCGGCGTCGGGCCCAAAACCGCGGAAAAGCTGATCAACGATTTCGGCAGCCTGGATGAACTCTATCAGCATATCGACCAGGTCGGGCAGACGAAGCTCCGGGAAAAACTGCTCACCTTCCGGGACCAGGCAATCCTGTCAAAAAAACTGATTGCCCTGCAAAGCGACCTGCAGGTGCCGGGGGCCAGGGAAGCATACCGGCTGCCTCCGCCTGATCAGCAGCAGCTGCACGAACTGTACAGAGAACTTGAATTCTCCCGGCTGCTGAAAAGTTCAGCCCCCACCTCGGCCATGGACTGCGGCGGCTTCGTGCTTGTCCGGGATATGCCGCAGCTGCGGGACATCTGCACGGGCCTGGCACAGGCGCCGCTGCTGGTGCTGGACACGGAGACAACCTCGCTGGACCCGCTGACCGCGGAGCTTGTCGGTATTTCCCTTTGCACCGGCAACGAGTCCGCCTGGTATGTTCCCATGGGCCATCGAGATGAAAAGGGCGAGCAGCTGGCCGGTCAGTTGCCCATGCAGGAGGTCCTTTCCTGCCTGCGGCCCCTTTTTACCGACCCCCGGCTGGCCAAAATCGGCCATAACATCAAATATGACTACCAGGTTCTCAAGCAGCACGGCGTGCAGCTGCAAGGTCCGCTGCGGGACACCATGATCGCCTCGTATCTCCTCGATCCCACCCGGCGCAGCCACCGGCTTGACGATCTTGCCATGGAACATCTCAACCGCCGCATGACCTCGTTTACCGAGGCGACGGGCAACGACAGCCGGCCGGATGCCTTCAGCTACGTTTCGCTGCCGACCGCATGCACCTATTCCTGCGAGGATGCGGCCGCCACCTTTCTCCTCTGGGAGCTTTTCGAGCCGCGGCTGCAGGAACTTGAACTGTGGCCGCTTTTTGTTGACCTGGAAATGCCCCTTACGCCGATTCTGGCCAGAATGGAGGAGACCGGCATCCTGGTGGATGCCGCCATTCTCGACGGGCTGTCGGTGGAATTTGCCGCTCAGCTGGCGCGGCTCAATGACAAAATCTTTCAACTGGCCGGGGAAGAGTTCAATATCAGTTCCCCGAAGCAGCTGGGCGTTATCCTGTTTGAAAAATTACGGTTGCCCATGGGTCGCAAGACCAAGACCGGCTACTCCACCGACGTCAAGGTGCTGGAAAAACTTGCCGCCTACCATGAGCTGCCGGCGGCGGTGCTTGAGCACCGCTCCATCAGTAAACTGAAATCGACTTACATCGACAAGCTTGCCTCCCTGATCAACCCGCAAACAGGCCGCATCCACACCTCTTTCAACCAGACGGTGGCCGCCACCGGCCGCCTGAGCAGCAGCAATCAGAATCTGCAGAACATTCCCGTGCGCAGCACGGAAGGACAACGGATCAGGGAGGCGTTCATCGCCGCTCCCGGCCATATCCTGCTGGCCGCCGATTACTCGCAGATCGACCTGCGGGTGCTCGCCCATTATTCCCGGGACCAGGCGCTGATCGAGGCATTCAGGACGGGCAAGGATGTGCACAGCCACACGGCGGCGGAGATATTCAGGGTGCATCCCTCCCTCATCACCCCCCAGATGCGGCGGGTGGCAAAAAGCATCAATTTCGGCATTGTGTACGGCATGAGCGCCTTTGGCCTGTCCGAGCAGCTCAACATCAGCCGCCAGGAGGCGCAGACGTTCATCACCCGCTATTTCGATCTGTACCGGGGCGTAAAAAAATTCATGGAAGAGATTATTGCACAGGCGCGGCGGGACGGCTTTGTCACCACCCTCTTCCACAGGCGGCGGATTGTGCCTGACATCCTGAGCAAAAACAAGACCATCCGGGAATTTGCCGAACGCACCGCCCTGAACACCCCGATTCAGGGCACGGCGGCCGACATCATCAAGCTTGCCACCATCCGGGCGGACCGGCTGCTGCGGGAGCAGCAACTGCAGAGCGAATTGCTGCTGCAGATCCATGATGAACTGATTTTTGAAGTGCCCCTCGCCGAACTGGCGACAACCACCGCCCTGGTAAAAGAGGCCATGGAAAACGTCATGGAGCTGGCCGTGCCGCTGCTGGTGAATCTTTCCCAGGGCCGGAATCTGGCGGAAACGAAATAATCAAAGCGCCTTAAATTTTAAGTGCCTAAAATGCCTAAAGTTGTGGTACTTTATGATCGGAACAAACCTTTCAGGTGGATAGTCAGTACGTGGGTAGTGAAGGGAAATTGCCGGATAAACCCCGTGTTGGCCCCTTAATTTCGACCATTTTTATGAATAAGCCGCTGTAACAAAATAATGTCGTCATCCAGATGGTCAAACGGCATAAAGCCTGAACTCCTAACAAATCTGCATTGCCGACTTTTTCACCTGACAGACCACAGCCTGATCGACCAAACAACCTGAGTTGTTACTGAATACTTCTGAAAAGGAGCCTTATCCATGCTTGACCTTTTACGCCGCAAAGCACAGTCGCCTTATCTGCAGGCCACCGTGCTTGTCATTATCGTTGTCTTTGTCTTCTGGGGGGTGGGCGGCAATACCACCGGCGCCCGCAACGCAGTGGCCACCGTCAATGGGGAGCCCATCACGCTGCAGGAGTTTGACCAGGCCTATCAACGCACCATGGATAACTACCGCAACCAGTTCGGCGGCAACCTCCACAAAGGCTTTGCCGAGTCATTGAAGCTTAAGAAACAGGTGGTGCAGGAGCTTATCCAGAAAACCCTGCTGCAGCAGGGCGGCAGGAACATGGGCATTTATGTCAGCGACCGGGAAATCCAGGACGCCATCAAGGAGATGACCGTTTTCCAGAATAACGGCGTTTTTGACGTGGCGCGCTACAAGGAGGTCCTGAAAGGATCACGCCTCACGCCGACCAAATTTGAAGCAGGGCTGCAGACCGATCTGCTGCTGACCAAGGTCGGCTCAAATCTGGCCGCCTTTGCCCGGGTCACGCCCCAGGAACTGGAAGAGCGCTTCCGCTTTGACCACGGCGAGCTGCGCATTGATTATGCCGTCTTTAAATCCGATGCCTACACCGGCAAAGTCAAGATCACGACCGAGGGCGTAGCCGACTATTTTGAAAAAAACAAGGAACAGTACAAGACAGCGCCCCAGGTCAAGATCAGCTACCTCTCCTTTCTCATCCAGGATGAAATGGGAAAAGTGACCATTCCCGAACAGGAGATTGAACAGTACTACACCAGCCATCAGGACGAATTCGGCCAGCCGGAGAAAAGGCGGGCCCGCCATATTCTGCTGGCCACTACCCCTCAGAACAAGGAGACCCGCCGGGCCGAGATGGAAAAAATTCTGCCCCGCGCCAAGGCCGGTGAGGATTTCGCGGCCCTTGCCCGGCAATTTTCCGAAGATGGCACCGCCGCCCAGGGCGGCGACCTGGGATTTTTCTCCCGCGGCCAGATGGTGCCGCAGTTTGAGGAAGCTGCTTTCCGGCTGCAGAAAGGCGAGGTGAGCGACATTATCGAAACGCAGTTCGGCTACCACATCCTGAAGCTTGAAGATATTCAGCCGGCCAATATCACCCCGCTCGCCGCGGTGAAAAGCGCCATTGAACAGAAACTCAAAAAACAGGCGGCGCAGAACAGCACCTTTGAAAAGGTCAATGAGGCGTATGAAAAAATTATTTTTGCCGGCAGCCTGACCAAATATGCCGAAAATTTCAATGTGCCCCTCGCGACGGCGGACTTCTTCCCCCAGGCCGCCCCGCCCGCTGCTCTGGCCGGCAATACCGCGGTCATTGACACGGCTTTTTCCCTGAAAAAAGGCGAGCTCAGCTCCGTTATCGACAGCCCGGATGGTTATACGGTGCTGTTTGTCGAAGACCGGCGGGAACCGGCACTCCCCGCCCTCGCCGACGTGAAACAGCAGGTTGAAAAAGACTATGTCGCCGCCGAAGCAAAGATCCTGGCGCAGAAGGATGCGGAAGACACCCTGGCCGCCCTCAGGGAAGGAAAAGAGGTTGAGTTCACCAAAATCCTGGCCGAAAAGGCCACGGCGGTCCATACCTCCGATTACTTTTCGCGAACCAGCCCGACCAGCGGGGATCTGCCGCCGGAGGTCATGCAGTCGGCATTCACGCTGAGCGAGGCGTCGCCCTATCCTGAAAAAATCGTCAGCGCGGACAACGCCTTTTATCTCTGCCGGTTCAAGGACAAAAAAGAGGTGAGCGACGAAAACGGCCAGGCCCGGAAGATCTATGAAACCCGCTTGGCCATGGAAAAGCAGAAAGAGCTCCTGGACGGCTGGATTGCCTACCTGATGAAACAGGGCAAGGTGACGATGAATGAGAAATATTTGAACTGAGTAACGGCAGGAGACAGGGGTCAGAAGGCAGGCTCCTGGCTTCCGGCTTCTCCCAGCCGGTCACTCCTCCCGCTGCTTGCCCCACAGGGGGTCCTGGCCGAAACGATCGAACCACCAGTCCTCGGGATCCAGGGAATCCTGCTGCATGACCAGGGGGAAGCGGTAATCGCGGCAGTAGGCGAGCAGCAGCTGATATGCCGTTGTAATTTCATGCATGGCAACCGGCTGCTCATCCCCCGGCCGGCTTGCCGCCATATCCGGATGGTGTTTTTTTGACATCCGGCGGTAGGCCCTCTTTATTTCCGCCAGGGTCGCCTTTTCCGCCAGTCCCAGCAGGTCCCTGGCCGCCACAATCTTTTTCCAATCCTTTCTGGTCATGCCGCAGACTCTTTTTTCTTTTTCCAGCTCTTTTCCTCATGGTGCAGCAGCCGGACAATGTTGCTCCGATGCTTTATCCAGATGCCCAGGCTGATAAAAACCGCCAGATACAAACAGGGGCCAGCCCCCTGCTGCAGAAAAATCACGGCAGGCATCAGCCCCGCGGCCAGCAGCGAGCCGAGCGAAACGTAGCCCGACAGGAAAACCGCGGCAACAAAGGCGGCAACACAGATCAGCACGGCCAGAGGGGACAGAAAGAGAAATATGCCCAGCGCGGTCGCCACGCCCTTGCCGCCCCGGAACCCGAGATAAAGAGGGAAGAGATGGCCGAGAAAGGCCGCGGCGCCGCAGAACATGACGCTCTTCGGGTCAAGGCCCATGGCCTCGGCAGCCGCCATGGGCAGCAATCCCTTGGCGGCATCAAGCAGCAGGGTAAGTGCTCCGACCTTTTTCCCCAGCAGGCGGCTGACATTCGTGGCGCCGATATTGCCGCTGCCGTCCCGGCGCACATCAATGCCCGCCGCTTTGCCCAGCAGCAGGCCGAAGGGGACCGAACCGACAAGATAGGAGATGATGATTGCTATTGCATCCAACTGATTGTTATCCGCTGCCGAAGAGGAGGTTACGGCCACAGCTGCGGCCCCTGCCTTCGCATTCCTTTTTTTACAGGAATATGTCATTAATCTGAAGAAGAAGCTGCGCCAGCCGCAGCCGCCCCAAATGTCCACCGGGCGGATAGTAATTGATTCTTCTTCTTTTATCAATCCTTGCCGTTTCCCGCAGGAGAAAATATGAACCCTGATTTCATGCAAGAGGCAATCCGCCTTTCCAGGGAAAAATCCCTGGAGGGCCAGGGTGGTCCCTTTGGCGCCGTGATCGTCAAAAATAACAAAATTATCGCCCGGGGCTGGAACCAGGTTCTCCGGCGCCATGATCCCACCTGCCACGCCGAAATGGTCGCCATCCGCGCTGCCAGCCGGAAACTGCGGGATTACCGCCTCGCCGGCTGCGCGATCTATGTCAACTGCGAACCCTGCCCCATGTGCCTGGCCGCCCTTTACTGGGCAGGCATCGACAGCATCTATTTTGCCGCCACGCGCCAGGACGCAGGGGATCTTGGTTTTGCCGATGACTTTCTCTATCGGGAACTCCTGCTGCCGCCGGCGCAGAGGAAAATTCCCGTTGAGCAGGGAATGCGGGCAGAGGCCCTGGCAGTCTTTCACCAGTGGGCCGGGCTTGAGAACAAAATTATTTATTAACAGAGCCTTTTGCAAAATGAGGCTAACCGTCTTCTCCGCAGGCGAGAACAACAAAGCATGGAAGCATCACTCCGTAGGAGCGGGCCATGCCCGCGACCTTCGGCATTGCGGAAAGTTGTTATCGCGGGCATGGCCCGCTCCTACGGCCCCTTACCGGTTCAACGCGCCATGAGAGGACTTTCATATAAACCTCCCTTCCCACGTGAAATGACGTCATTCCGGCAGTGTGTTGAGCCGGAATCCACTTCCCGGCCTGACACCAACAGACTGGATGCCGGATAAAAAACCTCCGGCATGACGGAAAAAATGAACCACTCATTTTGCAAGAGGCCCGTCACTTCAAGTATTTTAGCGCACTTTAGGCACTCTACCGGGCGGCCTGCCGCGGTTCGTTACTGCTTGGCCGGATTTTCCACCAGCACGATCATCTGCTGGTCACCCAATGAAAATGCCTCTTCAATCTTCCCGTACACCTTGACCTTCTCGCCTTTTCGCGGCAACGGTCGCTGCGTGATGACCGCGATCTCCCCCGTGTCATCCCTGACCACAAAATATTTCAGGACCAGGATGCTGATCACCTCAACGACCATGCCCGAGACCATAACCTCTTTCCCCTCATAACCACGCGGGTCCTGGAGCAATTTGGAAATAGGCGTGGGAAAAAACGAGGTACAGGCCAATAACCCGAGAAGCATGATGCATATTGCGCTATGAAAGATTATTTTTTTCATCAGATTGCGTCCTTCTGCGGCAGCA
>JACQYM010000270.1:0-1739 GCA_016208225.1 Deltaproteobacteria bacterium
CAGATGATCGATCATGTCACCACCAACAAGACGGATTTTTTCCGTGAGCCGGACCATTTCGACTATCTGCAGAACCACGTGCTGCCGGAATGGTGGGGAAAATACGGGACCCGGCGGCTCATGCTGTGGAGCGCCGGCTGCTCCACAGGTCAGGAGCCGTATACCCTGGCCATGGTCCTGCAGGAGTTTGCCGCCGGCAGACCCGGTTTTGATTTTCAGATTCTGGCCACGGACATCTCAACCAGGGTTCTGGAGCAGGCTAAAAGGGCTGTTTACAGCGAGGAACTGCTGGCGCCCCTGCCCTCTGTCATGAAAACGAAATACGTGCTGCGCAGCAAAGACCGGCAAAGCGGCCTGGCGCGGATTGTCCCGGAACTGCGGGCCAGGGTGAAATTCAGGCGGCTCAATTTTCTGGATGGGGATTTCGGACTGCGGGAACCTCTGGATATTATTTTTTGTCGTAATGTCATTATCTATTTTGACCGGCAGACGCAATCCCGTCTGTTGCAACGCTTTTTTACTCATATGCGGGCAGGGGCATATATCTTTATGGGACATTCCGAAACATTGAGCGGCCTTGATGTGCCGCTGATCAGCGTCGCCCCGACGGTATACAGAAAAATATAATGAAACGGTTCTCGTCCATACGCCATGGCACTCCGGCAACCATTCATGCGGCATTGCAGGCAAAGGAGCGTCTGCAGGCAAGGGTGACGCCTCTTCCGGTCAGCCAGTCCCAAAGGTATTACCTGAAGCCCGGGGAACTGTATGTGGGCGAGGAGACGGCCCTGGTGGAAACCGTGCTCGGTTCCTGTGTGGCGATCGCCATGTTTTCGCCCCGTAATCTGCTCGGTTCGCTGTCCCACAGTATGCTGCCCACCGACGGCAATGCAAAATCCCGGGCCGCCAATTGTCTGGAGGGGGCAAGGTTCGTGGATTGTGCCATCCACTGCATGCTGGACTGGTTCCTGCAGCGGGGAGTGCTCCGCAAGGAAATCGTGGTAAAGGTTTTTGGCGGTTCGGCCATGTTTCCTGGGCCGGAGAGCTATGGTCGCATCGGGGTTGGCCGCCAGAATATCGAAAGGGCCCTGCAGGTCATTGAGCAGGAGAAACTCTATCTGGCAGCTTTTGATCTGGGCGGACTCGGGGGACGTAAGATTTATTTTAAAACCAATACCGGCGAGATATTTTTGAAACGGCTGCATCGGTCGGAGCTTATGAAATGAAAGGCAAGAAAATCCGTGTACTTATTGTCGATGATTCCGCCGTTGTCCGCCAGACATTGAGCGAAATTCTTTCCTCTGATCCGGCCATCGAGGTGATGGCCACGGCTGCTGACCCCTTTGTCGCCGCCGAACGGATCAAGGCCGAGATCCCGGATGTGATCACCCTGGATGTGGAGATGCCGCGTATGGATGGTATCTCCTTTCTGCAGAAAATCATGAGCCAGCATCCCATTCCGGTGGTCATGTGTTCCAGTCTCACCGAGGCGGGATCGGAAACCGCCATGCGGGCCATGGAATACGGGGCAGTGGAGATTATCCAGAAGCCGCGGATGGGCACCAGGGTTTTTCTGGAGGAGTCCAGGGTGCGCATCTGTGATGCGGTGAAGGCGGCCAGTCAGGCCAAGCTGGCCAGAATTTCCTCCAGGCCGCGGATGGTTGCCGCCAAATTGACCGCTGATGTCATGCTTGAGAAGCCCGCCTCCAAGGCCATGATCCAGACCAGCGAAAAAGTGA
>JACQYM010000270.1:1803-2817 GCA_016208225.1 Deltaproteobacteria bacterium
ATCGTGGTGGGGGCCTCCACCGGCGGCACCGAGGCCCTGCGGGTGTTCCTCGAGTCGCTGCCTGCCGACTGTCCGGGCATCGTCATTGTCCCGCACATGCCGGAGGGCTTTACCCGCGCCTTTTCCCAGCGTCTGGACGGATTGTGCCGGATCACGGTGAAGGAAGCGGCCAACAACGATACGGTGGTGCGCGGTCGGGCCCTGATCGCGCCGGGCAATCACCATACCCTGTTGAAACGCAGCGGGGCCCGGTATTATGTGGAGGTCAAGGACGGCCCCCTGGTCTCCCGGCACCGGCCGTCGGTGGATGTGCTGTTCCGCTCCGCGGCCCGCTACGGCGGTAAAAACGTGGTGGGGGTGATCATGACCGGCATGGGTGACGACGGGGCCCAGGGCATGCTGGAGATGAAGGAGGCCGGGGCCTTCACCATTGCCCAGGATGAGGCGAGCTGCATCGTTTTCGGCATGCCCAACGAGGCGATTAAACGCGGCGGGGTCGATCTGGTGCGGCCCCTGTCGGCCATTGCCTCGGAGGTGCTCCGCCATGCCGGCTGATAACTTCAGGCACTTTTAACCCATGAATGGCGCTGAGTCTTGACTTAATCCTTCTTTTTTTGCCTTTTCGCGGATCAGGCTGTCCAGTGGATCATCAAGATTGTGGATGGTGATTGATTTCATGAGCAGCTCCCCCCTTTTTTAAACCGAAAAAGTAAATTATGGTTCAATTATAACCATTCCCGCTACACCGGCAAGAAGAACTGATTATTACCTATTTCTCCCACAACATGGATGTCACCTGAGGGTGCGCCTCCTCATGCTGGTCGAGATTTTCGCAGCGGCTTCCCTGTCCGTGCCGCGTCTGTTTGCAGGTCCCTGATTGTCGCGGGTAACAGGTTGACAAAATTTTCAAGAAAGTAAATAAATGTAAGTATCAGATAAATGTAAGTATCAGAGGGAAATCCCGGCAGAGCCAGACGTCCGATCGTCGACTGCGTGCGTACGGAATTTCCCACC
>JACQYM010000271.1 GCA_016208225.1 Deltaproteobacteria bacterium
AGATATGTCGTAAATCCATGGCGCCCCAGAGCGGCATAGTATTTCGTCAGATGTTTCGGTAATATTCGTCCACCGGAAAGATGTGATGGGGTCGAGGTCTCGGCGGGAGATATCCCTCAACTCCGAAGATCGTTGAATTTACTAGAATACAGGCCTGAAGGCGAGAAAAAAATCGTGCACAAGCCGGGCAGTATGGTAAGAAAAGCTCATGTCGCAAACAAAAGATGATCATCCCATTTTAAATCCCGATTTTCTGAAAACCATCCCCACCAGCCCCGGCGTTTATCAGATGATAAACCGCGCCGGCAAGGTGATCTATGTGGGCAAGGTCCTTGATCTGCGCAAACGGCTGGCATCCTATGCCCGCCTGCAGGGCGCGGTTTCTTCGAAAACCGGGATCATGGTCAGCCGCATTGCCGGCGTGGAAACCATTCTGACCCGCACGGAAAAGGAGGCGCTCATTCTCGAGGCCTCGCTCATCAAGCAGCATCGGCCCAAGTATAACGTCATCCTGCGCGATGATAAGAATTACCCTCTCATCAAGGTCACGGTCAGTGAAACCTGGCCGCGCCTCATGGTGACCCGGCGGAAAAGCAAGGACCGGGCCCGCTACTTCGGGCCGTTCAGCTCGTCAGGGGCGATGTGGGCGACAATCAGGCTGCTGCACTCCCTTTTCCCGCTGCGGCGCTGCAAGGGCGTTGAAGTGGAAAAACGGGCCAGGCCCTGCCTCAATTTCCAGATGAAACAATGTCTGGCCCCCTGTGTGGGCAAGGCGGACAGCGAGCTTTATCAGGAAATGGTGCGGGATATTCTGCTGGTGCTGGAGGGGAGAAACAGAGAGCTGAGCCACAAGCTCAAGGCAAAAATGGGCCTGGCCGTTGCCGATCTGCGCTTTGAGGAGGCGGCCCTTTACCGGGACCAGCTGGCCGCCCTGGAGGAGACCCTGGAAAAACAGGTGGTGGCGGGCGAGGGCGACCTGGAGCTTGATACGTTCGGTTTTGTGCGGCAAGGGCCGGCCGTGGCCCTTGCCATCATTACGGTCCGGCATGGCAGGGTGCTTGGCCGGCAGGTCTTTTTTCTGGCTGAACCGGTTGGGGAAGATGCGGAAATCCTGGCGGAGAGCATCAAGCGCTTCTATGAGGAGGCGGATTTCATCCCCAGGGAGGTGCTGTTCCCCTTTCTGCCCGATGATCATCAGCTGCTGGCCGAATTTCTCTCGGAACGCAAAGACCAGAAGGTGGTTTTCAAGGTGCCGGTACGCGGGGACAAAACCCGGCTGCTCGACATGGCCCAGGCCAATGCCCGACAGGTTTTCGCCGAAAGGGACAGGAAGGAAAAGAGCTGGGAGGCACTGGCCGCGGACCTGGCCGGGACGCTGCATCTCACCCGGCGGCCGGACCACATCGAATGTCTTGATATTTCCAATATCAGCGGCCAGCAGGCAGTGGGCTCCCTGGTCTGTTTTGAAAAGGGGGAAAAGTCAGGCGGCCGGTACCGCCATTACAAGATCAGGACGGTGGCGGGGCCTGATGATTACCGGATGATGGCCGAGGTGCTGGAGCGGCGGCTGACGAGGGGAAAGGCCGAGGATGACCTGCCCGATCTGCTCATCCTGGACGGCGGCAAGGGGCAGCTCAATGTGGCGGTCAATGTGGTCAGAAATCTTGCCCTGCAGGAGCGGGTGGATCTGGTGGGTATCGCCAAGGAAAGAGGGGAGGAGGGCGAGAAACTGTACCGGCCGGGCCGCAAGAACCCCATTCTGCTCGCCCGCCATTCCCCGCCTCTGCTTTTTCTCATGCGCATCAGGGATGAGTCCCACCGTTACGGCGTCACCTTTCACCGGAAATTGCGGCACAAGACAGCCTTTACTTCCGAGTTGGACAGCATCCCCGGCGTCGGACCGGCGAGAAAAAAGAATCTGCTGAGCCATTTCGGCAGTCTGGCAAACCTGAAAAAGGCCGCAACCGCCGACATTGCCGCGGTGCCGGGGATCAATCATGTCCTGGCCCGGGCAATTCATGATTTTTTCCGGGAGACGGGATGATTTCGGATTGCGGATTGCGGATTGCGGATTTACACTGCCATGAGCCATGAGCCATGAGCCATGAGCCACCAGAGCCATATATTTGTTGCTTTTTACGGGGCAAATCACTATGTTAATTTTCGATAAGTTCTATTTTTTTTGTGTCGAATTTCAGCCTATTAATCACAATCACCTTGCTGTCCGGTGAAAGGGAATTTGAACTATGTGGGATTATACGGATAAAGTCAAAGAGCACTTCTTGAATCCGCGCAACGTCGGGGAAATCGAAAAACCGGACGGGGTCGGCGAGGTTGGTTCGCTGGCCTGCGGCGATGCCTTGAAACTCACCTTCAAGCTTGACGCCGCCAAAGATAAAATTATTGATGCAAAATTCAAAACCTTCGGCTGCGCCAGCGCCATCGCCTCCTCCTCCGCTCTGACGGAGATGATTAAAGGGCTTTCTCTCGAGGAAGCCGCCAAAATCACCAATGAGGATATCGCCAATTACCTCGGCAGTCTGCCCAAGGAAAAGATGCACTGCTCGGTCATGGGGCGGGAGGCCCTGGAAGCGGCCATTGCCAACTACCGGGGCATCGCTCTGCCCATGGCGGAAGGAGAGGTGGTCTGCGAGTGTTTCGGGGTGACCGATCTTGAAATCAGGCGGGCCATCCAGGAGAGCAACCTGCGCACCGTGGAGGAGGTGACCAATTTCACCAAGGCGGGCGGCGGCTGCGGCAAGTGCCATGACCGCATCATGGAACTGATCAGCGAGGTGCGCAAGACCGGCAAGCCGCAGCTTATTCCCATGAGCGGGCCGAAACGGCTGACCAACATCCAGAAGATCAAGATGATCGAGGATGTCTTTGAAAGGACGGTCAGGCCGACGCTCAAAAAGGATGGCGGCGATGTGGAACTGATTGATGTGGACGGTGATTATGTCATTGTTTCCCTGCGGGGTTCCTGTGCCAGCTGCACCAAATCCCAGACGACGCTGAAGGAATACATCGAGAAGAAACTGCGGGAACAGGTGCTTGACACCCTGATCGTTGAGGAGAGCAAGGTATGAGCGGAACTGACAGAGTCATCTACATGGACAACAATGCCACCACCATGGTCGCCCCCGAGGTTCTGGAAACCATGCTGCCCTATTTTTCCGAACTCTACGGCAACCCTTCCAGCATGCATACCTTCGGCGGCCAGGTGGGCAAGGCCGTCAGCGACGCCAGGGGGCGGATTGCCGAACTGATCAACGCTGATCCGGAAGAGATCATTTTTACCAGTTGCGGCACGGAAAGCGACTCAACGGCCATCCTGGCCGCGCTCCAGGCCCAGCCGGAGAAACGTCATATCGTCACCACCCGGGTCGAACATCCGGCGGTGAAGAATTTATGCAGCAGCCTGGATTCCCTCACCGGCCACAAGCACAGGGTGACCGAGCTGCCGGTGGAAAGTGACGGCACCATTGATCTGCAGCGCTTCGAGGACAGTCTGGAGGACGAGACGGCCATTGCCAGCGTCATGTGGGCCAATAATGAGACAGGCGTGATTTTTCCCATCGAGGAAATGGCGAAAATCGCCAAGAGCCGGGGCGTTTTCTTTCATACGGACGCCGTGCAGGCCGTGGGCAAGATCCCCATCGACCTGGCCAGGGTGCCGGTCGATTTCCTCTCCATCTCCGGCCACAAACTGCATGCGCCCAAGGGGGTCGGCGTACTCTATGTCAGAAAAAGGACGCCGTTCGTGCCGTTTCTGATCGGCGGCCACCAGGAGCACGGCCGCCGCGGCGGCACGGAAAATGTCGCATCCATTATCGGCCTGGGCAAGGCCTGCGAGCTTGCGGCCCGCCATCTCGTCAAGGAGAATACCACGGTCCGGGCCTTGCGGGATAAGCTGGAAAAAGGTTTGCTGGCAAAAATTCCCAATGCCCTGCTGAACGGCCACAAAACCGCCCGGCTTCCCAACACCGCCAATATCAGCTTTGAATATGTGGAAGGGGAGGCGATTCTCCTGCACATGGACAGATACGGGATCTGCGCCTCGTCCGGTTCCGCCTGCACCTCCGGCTCGCTGGAGCCGTCCCATGTGCTGCGCGCCATGGGCGTGCCGTTCACCGCGGCCCACGGCTCGATCCGTTACAGCCTCAGCGTCTATAATAATGAGGATGAGGTGGATTTTGTCCTGGAGAAAATGCCCGGCATCATTGCCAACCTGCGTGCCATGTCGCCTTTCTGGCAGAGCAGATGAGGGTTGAACCGGAAGAAAATCACCTTTTCACCGCAGAGCGCACGGCGATCCCAGAGAAATATTTTTATGAAGTCAGTTGTCTCTGCGGCTCCGTGCACTCCTGGTAAACTTTTAGTTTTGCATCGGTATAACTGTCATGAAAGTCATTTCTCCCTCCTATGTCATTCTTACTGACCTGGATCAGCAGAGCCTGGCCGTGCGCATCGAGGCGTGCGGCCGTCTCTGCTATAAAAGCGAAGATAAGATCACCGCTGATTCCGCCCCTGCTTTTATCCGCCGTATATTGAAGCACGGTCATAACTCTGTTGCTGAAATGGCTGTTTTGACGTTAAAAATTGACGTTGACAGAGAATCGCATATTGCCCAGCTGTTTGCCGTGCTGCCCAAATATCTGCAGATTGACCGGCCGGAAAAAAAGACCCTGCTGGTCAGCGGTTCGGTGCGCGCCTTCCGCGAGCTTTTCCAGGGACACGGCAATCTCAAGATCGTCAAGGGGATCACCGGCTTTCTTGCCGACAGGCACCCTCTTTTTTTTGAGGATATTCTGCCGAAGCGGGGGCTGCTGCCCCAGGAAGGGGTGCTGGTCGAAAAACTATCGCTGGCCGAGGTTGATAATCTGCCCACCGATCTGTTTGCCAAGCACCGTTATATCGCGGTCAGGTTTATCGTGAACCGGGCCGTGACCCATGAAATGGTGCGCCATCGTCCCTGCGGTTTTCTCCAGGAGAGCCAGCGCTACTGCCGTTACAGCGACAGCAAGTTCGGCAACCAGGTTACCTTTATCCGGCCGCTTTTTTACGAACCGGGCAGTCCTGAATATGCGATCTGGGAAACCGCCATGCAGGAAACGGAGAAGCTTTATATCAGGCTGCTCGAAACATCAACTCCCCAGGCCGCCAGGACGGTGCTCCCCAATTCCTGTAAAACCGAACTCATTGTCTACGCCAATCTTCTCCAGTGGCTCCACATGTTCAGGCTGCGCACCTCCAGGGGAGCCGATCCCTCCATGCGGGAGGTCATGATCCCGCTGCTTGCGGATTTCAAGGTTCTTTTCCCGGCTGTTTTTGCCCATCTGACGCCGGAAGAATAAGAAGGATTCCTTTTTTCACTTTGAGTACGTATATTTACCGATTGTCTTCGGAAAAAGAATATTGTATTCACAGGTGTTTCTGCCAGCGGCCCATTCCATGCCGCATTCAAACCGATACCATGTCCCCGCAAGGGGAATTGAACTGAATCTGCTGCGCCGCGCGGCTCCCCGCCGTACTCTCGTGTACTGTTTTGTCGCTGCTCGTCTGCCTTGCGGTCTCGGTCCGAATGCAATCTGGAATAAGCAGGCATGTATCCAAACGTGGCGTAACTGCTCATGGTTAATCTGTAGAAGCGACAGGAGGGCGGAAGATTTATTTCTTGCCCTCTCCTGACCGGCTGCAGTCGAAACAACCTCAGTGGTTACTAAATATTATTTCATTATGAAGGTGATGAGAAGGAGGAGATAATGGTTCTTGATCCAACAAAGCATGCTGATTGGGAAATTGCTGAAGATTCCGAAAAGAATATGAAAACGGTCTACGAACTGGCGGAAAAGCTCGGACTTGAAAGAGAAGAACTGCTGCCCCACGGCCATTATGTGGCCAAGCTCGATTACCGCAAGATCCTCGAGCGTCTGAAGGACAGGCCTGACGGCAAATACGTGGATGTCACCGCCATTACGCCCACCCCGCTCGGCGAAGGCAAGAGCACCTGCGCCATGGGACTGGTGCAGGGGCTGGGCAAAAGAAATAAGAGCGTGGTCGGCGCCATCCGTCAGCCTTCCGGCGGCCCGACCATGAACATCAAGGGCAGTGCGGCGGGCGGCGGTCTGGCCCAGTGTATTCCTCTGACTCCTTTTTCCCTGGGACTGACCGGCGATATCAATGCCATCATGAACGCCCACAATCTCGGCATGGTGGCCCTCACTTCCCGCATGCAGCATGAGGCAAACTACACCGATGAGCAGCTGGCCAAGAAAAATCTCCGGCGGCTTGACATCCATCCCAAAAAGGTCGAATTCGGCTGGATCATTGATTTCTGCGCCCAGGCCCTGCGCAATATCACCATCGGTATCGGCGGCAAGATGGACGGCTTTACCATGGAGTCCAAGTTTGCCATTGCCGTCAGCTCCGAGCTCATGGCCATCCTGGCCATTGCCACCGATTTGAGGGATATGCGCGAAAGAATCGGCAAGATCGTGGTCGCGTATGACCGGCAGGACCGTCCGGTCACCACGGCCGATCTGGAAGTCGACGGCGCCATGACCGCCTGGATGGTGGAGGCGCTGAACCCGAACCTGATGCAGACCATCGAAGGCCAGCCCGTTATCGTTCACGCCGGACCCTTTGCCAATATCGCCATTGGCCAGTCCTCCGTCATTGCCGACCGGGTCGCCTTGAAAATCGCCGACTACAATGTCACGGAAAGCGGCTTCGGCGCCGATATCGGCTTTGAGAAGTTCTGGAACCTCAAATGCCGCTACAGTAAGCTGAAACCCCATTGCGCCGTTGTTGTCGCCACCATCAGGGCGCTGAAATGCCACGGCGGCGCCCCGATTCCCGTACCCGGCAAACCCATGCCGGAAGAATACAAGAAGGAAAATGTCGGCTGGGTTGAGGCGGGCTGCCAGAACCTCATCCGCCACATTGAAACAGTGAAAAAGGCCGGCATCAATCCCGTGGTCTGCATCAACGCCTTTTACACCGATACCGACGCGGAGATTAAAGCGGTCCGGCGTCTGGGCGAGGCGGCCGGCGCCAGGGTTGCCCTGTCCCGCCACTGGCAATATGGCGGCGACGGCGCGGTTGAGTTTGCCGATGCCGTCATTGACGCCTGCCAGGAAGAAAATGATTTTAAATTCCTCTATGATCTCGACACCCCGCTGCGCGAGCGCATCGACCTGATCGCCAAAGATGTGTACGGCGCCGACGGCGTCAGCTATACCCCGGAGGCCCAGGACAAATTGAAACGCATGGAGGCTGACCCCGGCATGAAGGAAATGGGCACCTGCATGGTCAAGACCCATCTTTCCCTGTCCCATGATCCGAAACTGAAAGGGGTGCCGAAGGGATGGACCCTGCCGATCCGTGATATTCTCACGTATAAGGGGGCCGGTTTTGTCGTACCGGTGGCCGGCGCCATCAGCCTGATGCCCGGCACGGCTTCCGATCCCGCCTACCGCCGCATCGACGTGGACGTGGAAACCGGAAAAGTGAAAGGCGTATTCTAAATAATTTATTTCACACGGCAGAGGCGATGCCTGTGGGGTTGGACCCCACAGGCATCGCCTTTTTTTTTCAGCTCGCCGCGCAATAATTGAAAAAGTTGTGAAGCCTCCTATAATAGGCTAAGATAAAAAAACAGTCTCAGACAACCTTCATCTCTCTAAGAGTATATGGCGCTTCCGGCACAGAAAACAGCAGTAGACAAGAAAGCTGGTCTACGGACCACGGTCAAGGACCAGTCCGGAGCAGGCAAAACCAAGATCGGCGAGGTTCTCAGAAAAGAGGGGCATATTCTCAACACCCAGTTGGAGGAAGCCCTCGCCATTCAGAAAAAAACCGGACAGCGTCTGGGCAGCATCCTCATCAAGCTCGGCTATATTGAAGACTCCACCATCCTCAATGTGCTGAGTCGAATTCATAATTTCCCGTCCATCGATCTCAAGAAAGAGCCGCCCAACCCTGAAATCTTCAAAACCGTACCCTTTGAGGTGGTCAAGAAGTATTGGGCCCTGCCGCTGCGTATTGCCGGCAAGACACTGCAGGTCACCATGGCCGAGCCGACGGATACCAGCGCCGTGGAAGAGCTCCAGTCGGAAGTGAAAATGGTGCTGTCCGTCTGCGTCTCAACGGAAAAGGATATCCTGGAGGCGTACAGGAAATATTATAAGATCAGCGATGATGAATTCCGGGATCTCACCGGCCCGAAAGATGAGATCGAGGAAGAAGAAGATGTCACCAATATTGACGACTTCGGCACCCTGGCCTCCGAGGCCGCCGAGGAGATGGCCATTGACGATGGAGGCCGGGAGGCGGAAGAATTCTCCGCCTCCGATGCGCCGATCATCAAGCTGGTCAACGGCATCCTGATCAAGGCGGTCAAGGACGGGGTCAGTGATATCCATATCGAGCCCTACGAGAAGACGCTGCAGGTCCGCTACCGTCTGGACGGTTCGCTCTATAAGTCGATGAACCTGCCGCTCAGCATTAAAAATGCCTTGAATTCACGGGTGAAAATCCTTTCAAATCTTGATATTACGGAACGCCGGGTGCCCCAGGACGGCAGGATCAAAATGCGCATCGGCAGAAACAAGGTGGTGGATTTCCGTGTGTCCACCCTGCCCACCCTGTTCGGCGAGAGCATTGTTCTCCGTATTCTGGATAAAGCTTCCCTCAACGTTGATCTGACCAAACTCGGTTTTGAGCCGGATGTCTTCGGCACCCTGAAGCGTTGTCTGCATCGCCCCCAGGGTCTGCTGCTCGTCACCGGCCCCACGGGCAGCGGCAAGACGGTTACCCTCTATTCCGCCCTCAACTCGCTGAACAGCGAGGATACCAAGATCCTGACCGCCGAGGACCCGGTGGAGTTCAACTTCAAGGGCATCAACCAGGTCAATGTGCATCAGGAGGTGGGGATGACTTTTGCCGCGGCCCTGAAAGCCTTTCTGCGCCAGGACCCGGACATCATCATGGTGGGCGAGATCCGCGACATGGAAACCGCCGAGATCGCCATCAAGGCGGCCATGACCGGCCATCTCGTCTTTTCCACCCTGCATACCAATGACTGCGCCGCCACCATCGGCCGTCTGGTGGACATCGGCATCCCGCCCTACATGCTGGCCTCGGCCATCACCATGGTGCAGTCGCAGCGGCTCGGCCGTCGTCTGTGCAAGGAGTGCAAGGTGGAAGTTCCCGTGCCGGATGAACGGGAGCTGCTCGGCATCGGCTTTAGGGAGGAGCAGATCAGTGGTCTTACCGCGCTCTATGGCCCGAAGGGGTGCCCTGTCTGCCGCGGCGGCGGATACAAGGGACGGGTCGGTTTTTTCGAGCTGATGGAGGTCACCGATGAGGTGGCCAAGGCCATCAGCGCCGAGGTGCCCGAGGACCAGCTGCGCAAAATCGCCATCCAGGAAGGGATGATCCCGTTGCGCAATGCGGCCATCCTCAAGACGATCCAGGGGGTCACCAGCCTCGATGAGGTGCTGAAGAAAACCGTGATCACCGAGGAGAGTCTGCCGGCCTATCTCGTCAACCCGGATATCGAAAAGTACGAGGACGGCGATGTCATCATCCGGCAGGGCAATAATGACATTGATTTTTTCCAGCTGATCCAGGGGGCGTTGATGGTGGTCAAGGATGGCAAAAAAATAGCCGAAATCACCGAGCCGAACGAATATTTCGGCGAGATGTCGGCCATTTCCGGGGTGGCGCGCTCCGCCTCCATTCTTTCCAAGGGCCGCTCCGCCATCAAACGGTTCCCCGGCGGTAAAATCATGGAAATCATTGAAAAACATCCAAATGTTGCCAAACATTTCTTCAAAACCCTGGTCAGCCGTCTCGGTCAGGCGAATGATATCATCGTCAAACTTGCCGAGAGTCGCAACCGGTAATGGTTTACTAGGTATTAATACCTAACTATCTGTAATTAAAAACTTTCTTTTTATTTTATTCTTCTTTTCCCCGCCATAAATCCCTTGCAAAACTAAATTGAGTCCACTAAGATACTTCACTCAGTTTTGCTACTTCTTTCTGCTTTCCCCGGCAAGTCACAGCGAACACAGCATTTTTCCCATATACAATATACGTTTCATTCTGTTACGTTTCTTTTCATAAAAAAGAGGAGTGATAATGACCGCAAAAATTATCAGCGGCACTGAAACCGCTAAAGCCATCCGTGAGGAACTCAAAAAAGAAATTGCCGAGTTGAAGGAAAAGCACAATGTTGTGCCCGGACTGGTGACCATTCTTGTCGGAGAGGATCCCGCTTCCCAATCCTATGTGAGCGCGAAAAACAAAACCGCCCA
>JACQYM010000366.1 GCA_016208225.1 Deltaproteobacteria bacterium
GTCAGGCCGGGAAGTGGATTCCGGCTCAACACCCTGCCGGAATGACGTCATTTCAGGTCACGTGCTGCTACAGGAAGGAGGTTCGCTTCATTTTGCAAAAGACTCAACGACCTGAAGTTGCTTTGCCATGTTCCGCCGGCAATTCAACGATGAACACCGTTCCGGGACCATAATGGTCTGATCTCGGGAAATCCTCGGGCAGGTATTCCGCGGGAGGAGGGCTCAGGGCGGAGAGTTTGCCGCCATGCTCCCTGATGATCCCGAAAGAGACGGAAAGCCCCAGGCCCGTCCCCTTGCCCACCTGCTTGGTGGTGAAGAACGGATCAAAAATTTTACCCAGATGCTCCTTTTCCACACCCATGCCGGTGTCGGCAACGCTGACCTCGATCCCCGGCCCATGGACATCATGCCTGGATTGAACATAGATCACGCCGTCCTGGCCAATGGCATCGGCGGCGTTATTGAGCAGGTTCAGCCAGACCTGCTTGAGCCTTTCCTTGTCGCCGGTCACGCGTGCCAGGGTTTCATCGGGCGCATGGATGATTTTGATGCGGTTCAGGAAAAAACCATGCTCCACCAGTTGGATTACTTCCCGCATGGACGCATTGATATCCACGGCCTCCCTGACGGAGTGAGAGTGCCGGGAAAAACCCAGGAGGTCGGCGACGATTTTCCGGCAGATTCTGGTGTGCTTTTCAATGATTTTCAGATTTTCCAGCAGTTCTTCATCCTTGATGTCGTCCATCAGAAGCTGGCTGTAGCCAAGGATAACCCCCAGGGGCGTATTGATTTCATGGGCCACTCCCCCGGCCAGACGGCCCAGGTCTTCCATTTTCTGGGACTGGATGAGCTGCTCCTGGATTTTTTTGAGCATGGAAATGTCCCTGGCGGTCAAAAGCAGGCCCACAATGTTGTCATCCTGATCATAGACCGGAACCTTGACCACATGAAACCATTTCTGCCCATCGGGCCGCTTAAAGGTGATTTCCTTGTCAAGGGGACGGCACGTGAGGAGGATCTGCCTGTCCTCATGGAAATTCAGATCAGCCTGCTGCTGGGGAAAGATATCAAAATCCGTCCTGCCGACCACGTCCTCCTCTTTGAGGTTGAAATATTCGCAGAAAGCCTTGCCGGCGAACATATAGGTCAGATCCTTGTCCTGCAGAGTAACGAAATCCGGCGTCACATTCATGATGGTCTTGAGCAGGCCCTGTTGCTTGGCAATGGTTTTCTCCCGCTCGGTCAGCTCTTCAATATGTTTTTTGACCGTAACGGCCATGACATCGAAAGCTTCGGCCAGGTCCTGGAGTTCATCACCGAAATTGTACTTAAAAACAGGACATTGCTGACAATTCACCATTTTGAGCGGAAATTCCTTGCCGCGACAGTTGGGGCACCGGGTGCCAACCAGGTACCAGCAGCGCCGCTGGGTATCGCCGTAGGCCGGGCATTCTTCCTTGCCGCACTTCATGATTTCCCAGCAGTTTTTTTCCAGGGAAAAGCCGGCCTGCACATTGAGATTGCCTTTGACGATTTCTTCCGACGATTCCCTCAGCCGGTTGAGGCGGAAGGTGATGGTGCGGGCAAACCAGAGGGCCAGGACAATCCCCAGGCTCACCACCCCCAGGGTGCTGATGAGACTGATCAACTGCTGATGGCGGATCCGGGCGTCCATATCGCTTCGTGACAGCCCGAGCCTGACGACCCCCAGGTCTTTTTCCTCCAGCACAATCTTGGCTTTGAAGTCGTAAACAAGGCCGCGTTCGGTGTCCAGAAGCAGCGGCTGCGCCTTTCGCCCGCCCGGATTGACCCGGAGAAGGTCGGTGGGAAATCCGCCGGAAAAGGTATGGGACAGGATATTGCCGCTGGTATCGGTCAGAAAAATATAAACGACGTCGCCATACTGGCCATGGACATTGTCGATGAGGTTTTTCATCTGCAGAAAATCCATGGCCAGCAGGGGTTCGGCGAGGCGAAAAGCCAGACCCGATGTCAGGGCCAGGCCCCTTTTTTTCCCTTCCTCCAGAAGGGCCCGGGAGGACATGCCGGAGAGGATGAGTCCGATACTCAGGCCGCAGAAGACCAGCATCAAGGTCACGCCCAGGGTGATCTTGGTCCTGAACCGCAGGCCATGGAGAAATTTCAGCCGATATCTACTCAAGATCCAGCCCCACCTTTTTGCTCAGGTCGCGAACGGGGTCAAAGTCCCGATCCTCGGAGGGCACGAAACCGATAAATTTTGCCGCATCAAGAATAGCCCGGTGCCGGGGGTCATTTTCATAATCAAGTTTGAGCATGGCGTCTCTGATCCTGTCCGCCACCTCCTGGGGCAATCTCGGGCTGTAAGCGTAGACCCAGCCCGGATACCATCTGGAACTGGCAACCACCTTGATCTGATTGATATCGATTTTGTCTTCCACCACCCTCAGGGAGCCTTCACGGATGGAGCCCAGATCGTGGAGTCCGGCGTATACCCCCAGAATCACATTTTCCTGCCTGCCGCCGGAAAAGACGACCTCCTTGAAATCACTGAGCTTCAGGCCGTGGTCCACGAAATGGCCGAGGGGAAACAGATACCCGCCGGCGGAGGAAGGATCAACAGCCACCCACGACTTGCCCCGGCAATCCTCGATGGACTGAATCGCCTCGTTGTCCTTGCGGGCGATGATCTGGCCGCGGAACTCGGCCCGGCCGTCTTCCTCGATGATTCGGGTCATGGCCTTGGCGCCGAAGCGGTTGGCCAGCTTGACATACGTAAATGGATTTGAGAACGAGATATCAATCTTGCCCTGGCCGAACATGCTGATGTGGTCGGCAAAGGTGTCCGGGAATACCTGCCGTATGGGCAGACCGGTCTGCTCGGCAAGATATTCCACCAGCCGGTGATGACGCTGAAAGGACTCCGTATTCGAGTATTGGGGCAGGTAGGCGTAGGTTATGGCCGGCAATTGCGGCCTGAAGGGAATCTCTTGCCGCTTGTCCAGGGATACGTGGACCGCCTCCTCCCCATCTCCGCAGGAAAAAAGGAGAAACGGGACCAGGAACATGAAAAAGGCAAGAAATCTTTCAGGCATGGATGCTACTTAGTTGCAGGGAACGGAACATGAATTACCCCTCAAGCCCTCAGCGGGCCGACGATGCAGAGCCAGCCGACCGTCTGCTTTTCGGCGGCCCGACAGGATGTGCGGTTATTCTTTTGCAACGGCCTGCCATTTCCCCGACAGCCGGAATGCACCCCAATCGCGATATGCCGGGTATTGCCGGCGTGTTTCCTCCTGGGCTTTGCGGAAAGCGGCCAGCATCGGGGCGCCGTCGTGCAGTTCGTGATAAAAGATCGGAAAAAAGGTCTCAGCGGCTTCCGCGCTCACGTTCCACAGGGTATCTACAATGGTGCGGACCCCTGCCAGGAAAAGGTTTGCCTCTATGCCACGGAGATTATCCCCCTGATCAAATCGTCCAAGTCCCGACTGGCAGGCGCTGAGCGTAACCAGTTCCACATGACGCAGGTCCAGGGCCGATATCTCGTACGCAAAAAACTTCCCGTCATCTTCGCCTGCCGCGGCAAGATAGAGTTGCTGAAGTTCAGGGGCCTCCGGGTCGAGCTTCCCATGGCAGGAGAGATGCACGCGGCCACAGCTCGCCAGGGCCTGCCGCAGCCGCGATTTTGTCACCATGCCGTCAATATCGGGAGCAACGCCCATGGCGTCGGCAACCGCCGTTACTTCCGGGATGGAGTTGTCAATCGGCGGGAGAAGCGGATGGCTGGCGTAACTCAGCCCCAGTGCCGCACTCCCCAGTGCCTCGCCGGGCTGAAGGGCAACCGGTTCCCCATGGGTTTCGAGCAAAGCGGTATTCGGCAGATAGGTTACGGTCCATTGGTCGGCAAGGGGTTTGCCGTTCCAGGTCATGAGGTGGATGGGCAGAAAATGCAATGCCCCGTGCGGGACGAAACACAGATGGCGCTTGCCCATGTCCCACCACGCCTGCAGCCGTTCAACACCATGGCCCAGCATCCGGCGCAGCATTTCATCCAGCAGCGGCCGTGCCTGTTGATCGACGGCAAAAGGGCCGGGTTCCGCACAGATTTTGTCGCGCAGGATTTCCACAATGGCGGCGGAGTATTGCATCGACGCCTTGATGGTATCATCCGCCAGCTGAAACCGGGAGCCGCCGAGGGGGGTTTGATCATCGACCACAAAGCCTTCCGCCCCTTCGCTGGTGTAGGCAAGATTGACACTGAATCTGCCGGCCGTGTAAATGTCGATCAGCACCGTGGTCTTTGGCAGCCTGTTGACGATGGCATCTTCCCTGGTCATTATCGTCCCCGGCTTTTGCAGCTGCATCAGGCGCTCATGGGTTACGGTCCGATCGAAGGTCATTCTGAGATTGCGCAGTTCCGAGCTGCGTTTGCTGCCGGCCGTCGGTGCTGTCTCGGTGAAAAATGCCCCCAGCATTGTCTCTTCCGACAAACCTGCTGCCGCCGGTTCATCATCCGGTCCTGCTCCTTCCAATTCCTGGATATCCCTGAGCAGTTGCAGGACATGCGCTGACGGCGCGTATCGGCCCTTTTCCCCCTGCCGGCACAGGGCGCGAAAGACCCGGCCCTTGGCGATTTCCATGGCCCAGATCAGGGCAATCAGCTTGCCCTCTGTTCTGGTATAGCGCTGGATCAAGGTATTGGAAATGGCATCCAATTCCTGCAGTGCGCGTCTGCCCATGAGCGCATCGAGCCGGTCCGCGACCTCGATCAAGGCCGCGGTCACCGTGTTTAAAGCATCGCCCTGGGAGAGCGGGATGATCGAATGCAAACGTTCCAGCACCTCGCAACCGGACTTGACCTGTTCCAGATCGACGAATCTCTGCAGACTGACAGCATAGTGGCCGGCAGCGCCTGCATAATCCCCGGCGTTAAAAGTGTCGGCGCCCAGGCCCAATTCCAGGGTCGCGGCCAGCCAGCGCAGGGCGTCCACATGTTGCCGGGCCGTTTCCGGCTGTTTGCTGATCGCTGCAAACAGCCGGTCCAGGGCCTCCTTTTCCCTGCTCTTTGCCGGGGCCGCCATTCCGTACCGCACGGCCCGCCAGATCTCCCCAGCCTCTGGCGGCTCCGTTTTGTCCGGGGAGTGCCGGTCGGCCAGCGCAGCCATTGCTTCCAGTTCATAGCGCCACAAACTCTCCTTCAAGGCCTCGCCGGCATGCTGCATGAAGAGCCTGCGTTCGGCCGCGGCGCTTGCCAGCAGCTTTTCAGGGGCCTGATGCGTCACCAATCCCAGGCTCGTCACCCAGGCATCCATGCCCGCCGCCCGCCCCATTTTCTTCTCAAGATTTTCCAGGGCCTCGATGGATGTCCGGGCCTCCTGCGGGACGGACTCCTGCAGGCGCACGGCGGTTTTATCACGAACGACGAGCACATATTTCCTTTGCTCCGGTTCAGGCCACTCATCCAGCAAAGCAAGGGCCTGATCGCACAGCTCCAGCAGCTCCCTGTCCGCAGGCTGCCTGCCGGTATTGCGGCCGGATTCCAGGGTTTGCACCAGGGCCTTCAGGGCGTCGCGCCGCAACGGCCCCTTGCCCAGGCTGACGGCTGAACGCAACCGGGATTCGGCGGCGGCCAGCGCTTCCTGCGGAAGCGGCAGTCCCCCGGCCTGGCCCAGCTCGCAGCCGTCAGGATTCTGTCCGGCGGCAAACCATTGTCGAATGCCGACAGTGTACCAGTCCGTCGCCCTGTTGGCGGCATACGGGTCCAGGTAAAGAATTCCCAGCACATATTCAAGTTCAGCGCGTTCCTCATCCGTCTGCGCCCTGGCCAATCCCTCCTCCCCGACAGCCAGGGCCGTATGGAAAAGCTCGGCTCCGCCCTTTTCATACAACGACCAGGCAGCACTCCTGATGAATTCGGCGGCGAGCTTTACCCTGTCGGCATGCCGGGAGGTGTCCAGCATGACTTCCGCGGCTGCCAGTATCAACGTCTGGATGCCGAGCGCTTCTTCCGGCTGTCCCTCATAGGTCAGCTGCACACAGCGGTGGGAAAGCACCCGCAGATAACCGGGAAGCAGATACCTGTTTGCCGCCATGGCACGGGCCTGCTGTTTGGCCACCTCAACGCCCATGTGCCCCTGTTTCTGCTGTTGATACAGATTTTCCAGCGGTCCCTCGCCGAAAGGGTAACCGGCCGGATCGGTCCGCATCTTCTCTTCAATATGGCGTGCCACCTTGAGAAAGGCGGACACCCGCGTTTGTATTTCAGGCGGCATGTCGCGCGTCTGGAAGGCAAGGGCGGTCAAGATTTCTTCCGCCATCAGACCGGGCAGGCGGCAGAAGGCCGTTATCCAGTCGTCACTGCCTGCCTTGAGCATCAAATTGACCGCCTGCTGCAACATGTCCATGGCGCCCTCCTCCTTTTCAGCCCAGCCTGAACGGCTGTTTTTCCCGCGGCGTTTTCAGCCAACCTGCTACGAAATGGTAAATGGCAGGGCTGGAGCGTCCTCCACCCGCGATTTGCAGGTGAACAGACCAAAACGTTTATGCTTTACCGTAGCCGTGACGGAAACCCTGCCTCTTACGGAAACCGCCGGTGTTTTGCGCACGATCAGATGCAGGCGGTGGCTGCCCAGAATAGGAACCTGTTCCGTTTCGACAAACTCCCAGATTGGATTGGCGCACAGCTCGTTATAGGCGATTAAAAAAGGCTGCAGCCCGGTGAATTTCTGCTCCTGCTCGCTTTTGCCTTCGCTTGACAGCCATTTCAGGCCAAGGGTGGCGTTAATCCCCACTGTTTTCGTAATATCGATACGGTTGGTTTCCCGGCGCGGGTGCATGGACCAGGCGATCGCCTCGGCCTGCGGTTCCGTCTCGAGGTCCACCTGCACCCAGACCCGATCAAAGGGCGCACCCTCCTCCGGCCGAAACGATGCTGCCAGCAACACATGGCGGAAGTCATAAGACGCAAATTCAGAATTTGCAGGGGGCTGCAGGTTGCGGATGACAGGTTTGCCCAGGGCCAGCCACCCCTTGAGCTGGGGAGCGGAAAATTGCGCTGTCCCCTTGACGGCGCGCTTTTCCGGGACCAGATCCAACTCCACCCATTCCGCCACTTCGTCCGTTGCCAAAGGCAATTCGTCACTGCTGCCGTTCTTTGTCATTGTTGTTTTCCCTGGTTTCTGCAACATTGAAATATGATGGAAACGAACCGTTTTTCGGAGCGGACTCGCGTTCAGGAAGCTGCGGCAGGCCGATTTGCGATATCAGCCATAGCCGCGTCGAAACCCAACGGCCGCCCCGGCGGCTGCGCAATAATAAACAAGCGCCGCGAACCGATGAAGAGAATCTGTCCGATATGCCATGGCTCGGGACAGTTGAGCTCCTTTAAAGGTATAAGCAGATTCCTGCTGTCCTGGGAGGAGTGCCCGGAATGCGGGGGAC
>JACQYM010000367.1 GCA_016208225.1 Deltaproteobacteria bacterium
AAGCCGCCCAGGCCCCGCATGGCGATCACCCCGCCCTGCCGGATGGCGGCAACCGCCTCCTGCACGGGATCGGCGCACGAGATGATGCGTCCCTGGCCGTCATGCCAGCTCAGGCGCGGTCCGCACTGCCAGCAGGCATTGGGCTGGGCGTGGAACCTGCGGTCCGTGGGATCATGATATTCCCTGCCGCACTCCGGGCACATGGGGAAAACCTTCATGGAGGTATTGGGCCGGTCATAGGGAATGGACTCGACAATCGTATAACGGGGCCCGCAGTTGGTGCAGTTGATGAACGGATAGAGATAGCGCCGTTTGTCGCCGCTGTCAGTAAGCTCGGCCAGACAATCGGCGCAGATCGCCGCATCGGGCGGGATCATGGTGAGGGACGTCCCGGCCTTTTCACTGTGCAGGATAAAAAAACCGGGCTGGCCGGGAAAATCATCGATGCTTGCGCGGGTCACGGAGCTGATTCGGGCCAGCGGCGGCGCCTGTTTATGCAGACTTTGCAGAAAACGGTCCAGGCCGGCCAGCGGCGGCGCCAGCCTGATCACCACCCCGTCGGCGCAATTGACCACCGTGCCGGAAAAACCGAATTGCGTTGCCAGCCGATGGACAAAGGGCCGGAAACCGACCCCCTGCACCACGCCCTGGACCTTCAGCTCGACCCCCTGTTCAGGGGCCGCCGCATCTAAAAAAAGGCCCTCAGGCCTTGGCAGAACCGTCATGTTTCGGCTTGAACTTGTACCCGTTAAAGATGGAGGAAATCATGCCCTCCGGTGACCTCACGTCATTCCATACCAGCAGGTACAGATGCACGAAGGCGAAAATCAGAAAATACCACATGAGCAGATGGTGGATAAACCGGGCCTGCTGCTGGGTGCCGAACAGCGGCAGGCCCCAGGACTGCCAGGTGACGCTCTCCGGATAGAGCATATAAAATCCGCTGACCAGCTGCGCCGCCGCCACCGCATAGGTGAACAGATAGGTGAGGCCGGCCAGGGTGTTATGGCCCAGCCTCTCTTCATGACTGTCCGTGGCATACCCGTAATAGGCAAAAGTGGAGAAAAAATTCCGCACATTGCCGGGGGTGACGGGCAGGGCATTAAAAATGCGCTCCTGCCGGTTGCCGATCAGGTACAGAATGAGACGGACCAGCACCGCGGCGGTAAAGACGAATCCCGCCAGGAAATGGTAGTAGCGCATATCCGCCACGGGAAAGGTGCGGCTGTTCTCAAGCCAGGTGTTGGTCCAGGGATCATTGATGTAGAACCCGGTCACCACCAGCACGACGATGGCAAGGGCGAAAGCCCAGTGGCAGAGACGGAACAGGATACTCCACACATACTTTTTCTCGTAGTTCATGGCAGCCTCCTTTACACAACTTTCACCCTGGCCAGTTCCCTGCCCTGCGGATCGGCCATATGCACGGCGCAGGCGATGCAGGGGTCAAAGGAATGCACGGTCCTGAGCACCTCCAGCGGTTTTTCCGGATCAGCCACCGGATTGCCGACGAGTGACGCCTCATAGGGACCGGGCTGCCCCGCCTTGTCCCGGGGGCCGGCATTCCAGGTGGAAGGAACCACGCACTGGTAATTCTTTATCCTGCCGTTGTTGATGACGATCCAGTGGGACAGGGCCCCGCGCGGCGCCTCATGGAACCCGTAGCCGCGCTGCTCGCCCTTGGGAAAGGTGGGCGGGTTGAAGATCGCCAGGTCGCCCCGGCCGACATTGTCAACCAGCAGCTGCCAGTGCTTGAGGGCAAGATCGCTCAGCATGGAGGCCCGCACCGCCCTGGCCAGATGCCGTCCCAGGGTCGAGTGCAGCACCGCGGGTCCGACCGCCACGCCGGCCACCGCGCTCACCCTGGCCAGGGCATCATCCACATGCTGCACCGTCTGCTCATGGCGCAGGGCATAGCCCACCAGGAGCTGGGCCAGGGGGCCGACCTGCATCGGTTTTTTCTGGAAACGCGGGGCCTTGAGCCAGGTATACTTGCCCTCGTCCTGGAAATCGGTGTACTTGGGCACCGTCTCCTCCTCATACGGATGGCGGGACCAGTCCCCGTCATACCAGGCATGGTCAATGCCCTCCACCACATTGTCCCGGAAATACGGATCGTTGAACCCGGTGATGGCCGTGACCGTGGACAGATCGCCGTTGAAAATGGTGCCGCCGGGCAGGTCAAACTGGGTGCCCGCCGGGTCCAGCACCATGTCGGGCACGGCCAGGTAGTTGGTGACGCCGGCACCATATGGCAGCCAGTCCTTGTACAGGGCGCCCACCGCGATCACATCGGGCAGGTAGACCTGCTGGATGAAGCCGCGCACCTCTTCCACCAGCTGTTTGATCCAGTAGAGCCGCTCCATGTTGACGGCTGTCTCGTTGTCCGGATTGATGGCCGTGGTCACTCCGCCCACCGAGAGGCTCTGGATGTGCGGGTTCTTGCCGCCCAGGATGCCCAGGGCCTGGGTTGCCTTGCGCTGGTAATCAAGGGCCTCCAGGTAATGGGAGACGGCCATGAGATTCGCCTCGGGCGGCAGCGTCATGGCGGGATGGCCCCAGTAGGCATTGGCAAACGGGCCGAGCTGGCCGCTGTCCACCAGGGCCTTCACCTTGTCCTGCACCGCCTTGAAACGCTTGCTGCTGTTGCCGGGCCATTCGGAAAGGCTCTGGGCCAGGGCCGCTGTTTTTACCGGGTCGGCGCTTAAGGCCGACACCACATCCACCCAGTCAAGGGCGGACAGGATATAAAAATGTACGATATGATCATGCAGGGCATGGATCGACATGATCAGGTTTCTGACATACTGGGCGTTCATGGGGATCTGCAGACCCAGGGCGTTTTCCACGGCCCGGACCGACGCCAGGGCATGCACCGTGGTGCAGACGCCGCAGATGCGCTGGGTAAAAAGCCAGGCATCCCGGGGATCGCGGCCCTGGAGGATTACCTCGATGCCGCGCCACATCTGGCCGGAAGACCAGGCCTTACTGACCTTGCCGCCCTCGATCTCCGCATCTATTCTCAGGTGTCCTTCGATCCTGGTGATGGGATCGATGGTGATTCGCTGTGCCATGTTTTATCCTCCTTGCGTCCAGGCTATTCAGGAGCCGTTACGAAATAATCTCTTCATTTTCAACCACTTCGTTACGGCTCCTTATGCCGTCACTAATATCCGAGCGACAATATTATTTTTTCACAAGGCTACTTTTCACTTTTGCCTTTCACGATCCGCTTGCCGATGCCGACCGCCGCATGGATACCCACTGCGGCACCGGCCACGGCGAGAATCTTCTTGCCGGTGCTTTCAGCCGAGGCCACGATGCCGCCGCCACCGGGAATCGGCACATTGGGCAGCCTCTCATAAAAGGGGGTCATGGTGTCCCAGAATCCCGGTTCCGTGCAGCCGATGCAGCCATGGCCGACGCCGACCGGCCAGACGCCCACATCATTGAAACGGACCGCCGGGCAGTTGGCATAGGTTTCCGGGCCCTTGCAGCCGACCTTGTACAGGCAGTAGCCCGCCAAGTGGCCCGTATCCCCGAACCGCTCGGCAAAGCGGCCTTCGTCGAAATGGGCTCTTCTTTCGCATTGGTCATGGATTTTGCGGCCATAGGCAAAGAGCGGCCGCCCCAGCTGGTCGGTGGGCGGCAGACGCTTGAAAGTCAGATAGTGCAGGACCGTGCCCAGAAAGCTGATCGGGTTGGGCGGACAGCCCGCCACATTGATGACCGGCACATCATGCACCAGATCCCAGACCCCCACCGCGCCGGTGGGATTGGGGTCAGCCGCCTGGATGCCGCCGTAAGTGGCGCAGTTGCCGATGGCGATGACCGCGGCGGATTTCGACGACACCTCGGCCAGGATATCCATGGCCGTGCGGCCCGCTATCTTGCAGTAGATGCCGTTGTCCTTGGTCGGGATGCCGCCCTCGACAACGCACAGGTATTTGCCCTGATACTTTTCCATGGTCTCATGGAGCTGTTTTTCCGCCTGATGGCCGGCGGCAGCCATGAGCGTCTCATGATAATCAAGGGAGATGATGTCCAGAATGAGCCGGGCGATATCCGGATGAGACCCCCTGACCAGAGACTCGGTGCAGCCGGTGCACTCCTGGAAATGGAGCCACACCACGGGCGGCCGCTGCGGATTGGCCGCCGCCTCGACCAGCCGGGGGATCATGGCGTCGGAAAGGCCGAGGGCCGCGGCGGTAATGGTGCATGCCTTCAGAAAGCTGCGGCGGTTGCATTTGGGATCGTCGATAAATTCGTTGATTGTTATCGGCATGGGGACCTCCTTTTTACTGTGACCCGCGCTGCGGAAATCGGTTCAAGACAAAGGTAGACCAGAAGAAACAACACCCGAAGAATTTGACGCAAAGGGAAATGCGACATTTTGTCGCACCTTACATATTAAATACGTTAATTTGGCAGGAAGTCAAGAAAAAAATATAGGTAGTTATACGGACTTGCGAGGCAACAAGATGAGGGTCAGCCTAAACAAGTATTTTCGTAGGTTGGGTTAGCGAAGCGTAACCCAACGCCAAAGGCGCCTCTGGTGTTGGGTTACGGCCAAACAACGGCCCAACCCAACCTGCGAAGGTTGAAGAGTTACAGGACACTATGCAAGGAGGCGCCGCGCGGCGCTGATCACCAGCTCCACGCCCAATTCGGTCATGCAGCGCCGGTGCGCGCACTCCCTTTTCAAACAGGGGCTGCACAGCAGATCAAGCCGGACGACCTGATGCCCCTCGCCATAGGGGCCGGTGCGCCACGGCGCGGTGGAGCCGAAAACCGCCACCACCGGGGTGCCGACCGCGGCGGCAATGTGCATGGGGCCGGTGTCGGTGGAAGCGACTAGGGGCGC
>JACQYM010000368.1 GCA_016208225.1 Deltaproteobacteria bacterium
GCCTATTTTTTTTTACTTCTCTCGTTGGGTCTCATCGGAAAAAAAATTGATGAACAGGTCAATTCTGGTTTGAAAATTGCTTTGATGAGCTAAACATTGCTTCCCGCTGCAGGGGAAGAAAAAAAGTGGAGGAATGGGGGAACCGTAAACCGGAGGATTTCGTTACCCCAATTACCAAACCGTCGTTCAAAAATAACCTGACACCAACACGTCGTAACCGGGATAGGAGAGAGCCGGCACGAATGAGTTGAAATGTGATGGTTATACGTCATGACGGTTTCTATTAAGCATTTTAGTTCATCATTATCCAGGAGGAGAAAATGAAGAAAATCATTGGAGCAATATTTCTCGGAGCATTTCTTTGCGCCGGCACTGCATTTGCCGGTTCCATGCCGGCCGGCCAAGGCGACCGCATGCATCCGCTGATGGATGACGAGAAAGGGTTTTTCGCATCAGCCGCCATCGACAACTTTGCAAACGACGGTGAGGGCGATCGCATGCATCCGCTGCTGGATGACGAAAACGGATTTTTCGCATCAGCGGCTAATGACATATTTGAAGAGGGCGCCACCGATGACAGACCTGACCAGGGGTTTCATCACGGTGAACAGCATCACGAGCCCTCGGCAGTTCCTGTGCCGGGAACGGTGTTGTTGCTTGGCTCAGGCGTAGCCGGGTTGTTTTTCATGCGCCGCAACAACCATAAGGCATAATTGCCGGTTGAAAGATCACAGGGTTGCAGCGCCATGAGGACGTCATTGCGGGAGGGGGATCCCGGAATGAATGGGTGTTACAACTCTGTGATCGCCGGCAATCTCTCATATTACCGGCCTTCTGCAAAGAGGGCCGGTTATCTGTTTCCCGCCGCATCCGGAATTTCAGTGAGGATGGTCCGTTGTTCCCGGCAGTGCACCGGAACTGAGGGCATCCTGTACGCTGCAATTCTCCTTCATCCCTGCTTCCATTATAAAGGCTTTCTCACGCCCTGAAGACGCCTTCTCGAAATTCTTACCAGTCCCGCCCGCATCCGTTTCGTGCAAATGGCATGCAGCGCTTGAAATTGCCGGCCATGCGCGTCACGGCGCAGCGGTTCTACGGGATTTATCCGCCTGACACTCACTTTCCTCCCAAGCTTAACGCAACCCTATCAGAATAATAACAATTTTCACATATATGCCGTGTACACTGGGGGTAATGGTTGAAAGCGGATTGCCTGGCCGGATGGTTCGTTGAGCAAAAAGAGGCCATTCTGGTCCTCTGACTCATCCACCGCGTAATTGGCGATGAACCGGGGATACAAATTGTGATAAATTCCTTGCCACGGAGAAGACTTGAGCAGCCAGATATTTTCCCAGCCCGGACAATCGATGTTGCCGGCCCCCACCTTAGCCGAATGTCTTTCCCTGCTCGGCATCCGGGCGGCTGATCCTTCGACCTTACCTTTCAGCCGGGGGGATGCCACCGCCGGCACGGAAAACGAATTGCAGGTTGCCGTGGCCGGCCAGTCCCGGCATGTCGATCTGCCGCGGATGATCGAATCTTCCAACTATTATGCCAATATTGTCCGGCGGGCCAGGGCCGGAGACACTTCGCCCCAGGCGTGCCGCAATCTTGAGCGGTATATCAGCGACAGCGGTTCCGGGGTCTGGGAAAATTCCTGGGTCCGCTTTCCCCTGCATTATCTCAATGGCCATGCCCGGACTGTTTTGCAGGAGGATCTCCGGGCCGACAAGACGGACGCCCGCGGCCCCCTGCGCTCGGACAGCGGGCGCTTTTTTTTCGAGGAGCAGGGGAAAAGCTGGGTGCGGATGCCGGTCAGCTATCTGCTGAAGCTTGCCCTGGCCGATGCGGCGGGGGATGATGAAACCTGCGCTACGGTCCATGCCACCGGCCGCAGGCTGCTGGAACATTTTTTAAGCGACAATACCTCCCCTGAAACATTTTCCTTTCATGTCATCTGCGGCCGGGGCACGGAAACAATCGGCAGCGGCGTGGCGCGGGAGGCGGCCAAGCGTTATCTGCTGAGTCAGCTCCTGATCCTCTACGCCAACCGGAAATTCGCCCTGGAAGAGAACGGCCAGCAGGCCCTGCTTTTCTTTTCCCCCCATCCGCCCCTCCGGCAGCGCCAGCTCAACGAAAACATTTCCGATGCCTTTTACCGCGAACTCTTCATGAACCCGTGTCTTGCCGGCTGGAATGAAGGGGAGAAAAAACAGGTCTACATGGGACTCTGTCATCAGGTGCTGAGCCGCAGTCAGATCAATGCGGTCATGAAACTGCGCGAGGCGGGCATCATCATGCATAATCTGGTGGTCATGCCGCACACCTCCAATATCAGTCTGGCCAACAACGGCACCCATATCAGTCTGGGCAGCCGCAAACTGACCAGGCTGATGAAGGAGGAGGGTTCCGGTTTTACCAGCCGCCATGAAAAGTATGTGGGCGATCTTGCCGTCAAGATCATCGAGCATTTTCTGCCGCTCTTTGTCGGCACTTACAGCGCCGCGCCCTATCGCTTTGATTTCGAAGATTTTCATCCGGAAAAGGTCCTCGGCTTTCTGGCCCATCAACTCGATTACACCCATCTGCGCATGTTCTGGCGGCGCTGGAAGAATAAGGCGGAAAATAAGATTTTCGGCCACAGCATGACACCCTTCGGGCCGCTGCCCATGGATGCCTTCCTTGCCGCCCTGTTCCGGCTGAAAGGCGATTTCGTCCCTGATTTCCGGCTGATCGATTATCCGGTCTCCCTGCTGTCCACGGAACGGAACTGCTGCCAGGACGGCCTGGCGGGCAATGATGTGCGCCTGAAGGAGGACCTTGACTCCCTGGGGGTGTTTGATAAAAGGATGTCCCTTTACCAGCTGTGCAAGCTGCGCGAATTTGCGACAATGGGATTTTCCGGTTTTGAAGCGCGCTATTACTCGCTTTTTGAAAACTTCGGGGAGGACCTGGCCCAGGCGGCGGATCTGCAGATGCTGCTGAACGCCCTGGCTTTCCAGTATATCAGTCACGGCACGGTCAATCACGGCACCGTGCCGGGGGCGCCGTTCATTGAAAGCGAAAGGCGCCAGGTTTTTTTCGGTGCCGCAGTGGGGCTGCCCACCTTCTTCGTACGCCGGGATACGCCGAACGCCTTTCTGCGCCGCATCCTGCGGCATACCAGAAAAATCCGCCCCAGTCACCGCTACCCCGGCTATCTGCGGGTTCATAATCTTGAGTACCGCCTTGGCCTGCTGCGCATGATACGGGCCGATGGGGCCGGGCTGATTGAAATGCTCGGTCTGGAAAAGATGCTGGCTGAGCTGGAAAATCGGATTCTGCACCCGGCGCGCAACTCCGCCTGCGGCAAACTGGTGCGGGGCATCACCGGCAGGGATATGTCAACCCGTGCCTTTTTCAACATGTCGGCCCGGGAATTCAACGGAGAGGCGGAGCGTTACTATCGCGAAGATCTCCGGACTTCCCACATGCGGGAGGCGTGGGGGTATCTGGCCGAGGATGTGAGCGCCATGGCTGCCGGCACAATCCCCCTGCCGGTTGACCTGCGGTCGCAGATCGCCGCCATGACCGCCGGCCAGGACGCGGAGACCTTCCTGGAACGCGCCTGGCAGGCCATGGCCGAGGAGGATATCAGCCTCAGCCGCGTCAAGGAATTGATCAGATTAATGCTTCTCACCCTGAGCATGGATGCCAAAAGGGAGAGGCCGGCGGCATAGAGGGAAACCATGCATCAATATGTGGAACGGGCGCAGCACACGGTGATCACCGAGCAGCTTTTCGGCGACCGGATTGTCAATTTTCTCTATTCCCGGGGCCGGGAAAAGGCGCCGTCGCTCTTTCGCCTGGCCACCAGCGCCCGCGTCTCCAGCCTGCTCGGCTTTGTCAATTTCGATCTGCCCCTGGCCGATAAA
>JACQYM010000290.1 GCA_016208225.1 Deltaproteobacteria bacterium
CAACCTCCTTGATGAGCAGAAGCGATGAGCCGAAAAAAGGGGATTACCCCGTGGAGATGAGGATGGGACGGAACAACAAGGAAAAACGGGATGTACTGGGAAATATTCTGCAGGGGACCCATCCCGGCGGGACCATACCAGGCCTCGACGAGCTGACCGTGATGATTGAACGTTATTCCAAACCTCTCATCGACAAGGGGAAAATACCGCCCTCCCCCCACCGGCCCGCATTCCTCGGTAAAAGCAGGAAACGGGCCGGCATGAAAACAAAGGCCACCCATTATCTGACCAAAGAGGTTTTTCGGGAACTCGACGTGGCGAACAATTTTCTGCGGGGTCTGTTGCCCGCCGGGTCAAAGATGTTAGCCACCAAGTCAAAAATCGTCAATTATGCGGTAAAAATGATCCTTGATGAATTCGACTCCAAGGGAGAACAGAGTGAACTGGTGAAAAATCTTCTTAAAGACGATCCCAAATGATCTCGATACTTACTTGCACATCTTGTCATTTCCATACGCCTTTGTAAAAAATAACATGGCCATCTGAATGCCCTGAACGGCGAAATGATCCGTAACGAAATAATTAGAGAGAGAGGTTTCGTAACGGCTTCTGAAATTTAAGGATGGTTGCTGCTTTCACTTTTCGGAGATACACATGGTTATTATCTGCCCTCACTGTCAAAAAGAACACGCCATTGACGAAAATCGCCTCCCGGCCAATGTGACGAAAGTCCGTTGCAAGTTCTGCAAGGAGCTGTTTGACATCGATCTTCCCAAACCGGCGGCCGCCGCGGGCCAGCCCCCGGCGGCGCCGAAAAGCGGTGAGCCGCGGAAAATCGCCGTGACCCTCTCCAAGGGCGGGGTGGGCAAGACGACCACGGCCGTCAACCTGGCCGCGGGCCTGGCCCTGGCCGGCTTCAAGGTGCTGCTGGTTGACACGGACACCCAGGGTCAGTCCAGTTTCATGCTTGGCGTCAAGCCAAAGGCCGGCCTGACCGAATTCGTCAACAATGAGCTTGCCCTTGATGAAATCATGATCCAGGCCAGGGAGCGGCTGTGGCTGCTGGCCGGCGGCAGATCACTGGCCGGCTTGAAACGGGTCATCGACCGCAAGGATTTCGGCGGCGAGATGACCCTGCGGGAAAAACTGTCCGCCATCGACAACCAATTTGATTATGTGGTGGTGGACACCTCCCCGGGCTGGGACCCGTTGATCGTCAACGTCCTCTTCTATGTCAAGGAGGTGCTCACCCCGGTTTCCCTGGAGGTGATGACCCTGCAGGGGCTGGTGGAATTTCTCAAAAGCATGTCATCCATCCAGAAATACAACAAAGATGTTGCCCTCAAGTATATTCTGCCCACTTTCCACGATCAGCGGGTCAAGAAATCAAACGGCATCCTGAGCAAACTGGAGGAGCTGTACGGCAACCATGTGTGCACGCCGATCCGCTATAATGTGCGCCTCTCCGAGGCCCCTGCTTACGGGCAGACCATTTACGAGTTCGCCCCCGGTTCCCCCGGTGCCCAGGACTACCGGGAACTGATCCGGAAAGTGACCAGCAACCCCAAACTGTTCACCTGATGCGTCATGACGGAAAACAACAACGACATCATCATATTTTCCAATGAGGCATCCGAGACCCTGGGCCGCCGCATTGCCCATTGCCTGGAGATCCCTTTCACCCGGGTGCAGAAAAAATTCTTCACCGACGGCGAGATCTATCACGCCTTTCCCGAGGATATCTCCGGCCGGGATGTGATTCTCATCGGCGCCACCCATAACGACGAATCGCACCAGGAACTCATTGATCTCATTGACGGCTGCCATTATTACCGGGCCAGGACGGTCAATGTCGTCATTCCCTATCTCGGCTACTCCACCATGGAACAGGCCAGGCCGGACGCCAACGAAATACCCAAGGGCATTACCCGCACCCGGCAGATATTCCGCTCCAAACCGAATCTGGTCGCCTTTATCGATCTCCACTCCGAGGCGGTGCTGCATGCCCATCGCGGTGACGTGCAAACCCAGCATATCCGGACCGACAGTCTCATCGTGAAGAAGATCAAGGAGCTGCGGCTTGACAACTTTGTTCTTGTCTCCCCGGATTATGGACGGAGCAAATGGGTTGCCCGGCTCGCCGGGCAGTTGAATGCTCCCCATACCGCGGCTGACAAGGACCGTTACGCCATGGACAAAACCATGGTGAACCAGGTGGCGAGCGTGGTGAAGGACAGGATCGCCATCATCTGCGACGACATGATCCGCACCGGCGGCTCCATCATCCAGACGGCTCAGCGCTGCCGGGAGGCAGGCGCCAGCGATACCATCCTGTTTGCCACCCACCTTGTGCTGGCCGGCAAGGCCCGGGAAAAATTCAAGGAGCACGGCATCGGCAAGGTCATCGGCTCGGACACCTATCCTGGTGTTGACAATGACGGCCTGCTTGATACCTATTCCGTGGCGCCCCTGGTGGCCGATGCCCTGCGCCGGCATTTAAGCTCTGTCCGTTAAGGCTGCAACCTCCGTTTGCCGAAACCGCCATCTCACCGGCGGATGCAGTACCAAGAATCCGGAATCCAGGAGTCAGGAGTCAGAATAAATGAAAACCATTTTCAGCATGTTGTAAGATTCGATCATGCCAGGATTTTCCCGTCATACCCGCCGGCGCGGGAATGATAAAATGAGACCTTTGCAAGAGGCTCTTCCGACTTCTGCTTTCCGGCTCCCGAATTCCGATAACGAGGCGCTTCAAATATGGACAGACAAAGACGAATATTCCAGCGATTTACCGGGAAGCTGCCAGGCTCGCTCTATCTGAGCCTGGGCAGGCACGGTTCCCGCCTGGGCCGGCCGGTCCGGTGTCAGGTCGCTGATCTCTCGCGGAAAGGCGCCGGCATTCTCGCCTCGCAGATCATCACTGACAGCCATCATCTCTTTTTTGCCGCCCTGGAGTCTGACAAACAGGTCCTGCATCTGGAGATTGAATGCACCGGAGCACAGGGCGAGACAGAGATCATCACCCTGCCGGTCCGCCCCGTATGGTTTGACCGTGTTCTGCTCGAAGAAAAGCAGCCCTTTCTCATGGGCGTGGAATTCTATGAAAAAATTTCCAGGGACCTCTTTCAGCGCCTGCGCGATCTGTGCCGTCGATAGGCCGCAGACGGCAGTTCCGCAAATATGCCGTTTGACTTCACCCGACAACCCCTCTATAACAAAGAATAGATTCTTCTTTTCCCCTTTCCCCTCACCCCAGAACATCGCAGGAGGAGCCCATGCACACCATGACTTCATCTGATCCCGTTGCGGCAGTCAATCAGCTTTCCCTGGACCATATCAACGACGAGACGCCCATGGGCGCCAACCTCCTGCCAAGCGGTTACGGCGCCACCTTCAAGGTGTGGGCCCCGGCCGCCCGGCAGCTTGAGCTTTTCTGGCAATTCGAACGTGATACGGCCGGAACCTGGGCCCATCTGCAGGCCGGCCGCCTGGCCCGTCTCGCGGGCGGCATCTGGGCGGGCTTTGTGCCGGGACTTACCGCCGGCGACCGCTACATGTTCCATGTCACCGGCCCGGAAGGGGGCACCGCGGGAGAGAAACGCGATCCCTATGCCCGCGATCTCTCCGATGACCCCATGTGGCCCGACTGCCACTGCCTGCTCCATGATCCCACCCTCTTTCCCTGGCACGACGGAAACTGGCGGCCGCCGCCCTTCCACGAGCTGGTCATTTACCAGCTGCACATCGGCACCTGGAAAATCCGCGCCGGCCGGCATCACGGCAACTTCCTCGACATCATCGAGATGCTGCCCTATCTCAAGTCACTGAACATCAATGCCATCCAGCCTCTGCCCGTGGTCGAGTTTCCCACCATGTTCAGTCTCGGCTATAACGGGGTTGACTATTTTTCGCCGGAAACCGATTACGGGGTAACCAGCGATGATCCGATGCTGGCCGATTATCTGCGCAGCATCAACGACAGGATGCTCGCCATTGATCCGGAGCTTGACCCTTATGAGCCGGAGGATATCCAGGGCACGGCAAACCAGTTCCGCATGATGGTGGACATGTGCCATATTTACGGCATCGCCGTGCTGCTCGACGTGGTCTATAACCATGCAGGCGGCGATTTCGGGGACCGGAGCATCTATTTCTTCGACCGGCAGCCCTACGGCAACCAGAATGACAGCCTCTACTTCACCGACCACGGCTGGGCCGGCGGGCTGGTATTCGCCTACTGGAAAAACGAGGTGCAGCAGTATCTCATCGATAATGCCGGATATTACCTGCTCGATTGTCACTGCGACGGTTTCCGTTACGACGAGGTGAGCGTCATCAAGAACGAGGGCGGCGAACATGGCTGGACCTTCTGCCGGCATGTGACCGACACCTGCCACTACGTCAAGCCGGAAGCGGTGCATATTGCCGAATGCTGGCCGGTGGAGCAGGCCGTGGTCAGCCCGACTTTTTCCGGCGGCGCCGGTTTTGACGCCATCCAGAATGACGGCCTGCGGGACGCGGTGCGCAGCGCCATCGGCCAGGCGGCCGGCGGCAGCGGCGCCGTTGTGGATATGGAACGCATTGCCCGGGAGCTCAACTCGCCCAGGCTGCGGGACGGCTGGCGGGCGGTGCAGTGCGCCGAGAACCATGACATCGTCCGCCGCGACCGCGGGCCGCGTATTGCCGCCCTGGCCGACAGCAGCGACAGCCGTTCCTGGTACGGCCGCAGCAGATCCAGGGTGGCCATGGGGCTGGTGGCCACCTCCGTGGGCATTCCCCATCTGTTCATGGGCCAGGAGATCCTCGAAGATAAACAGTGGCACGACGAGCCGGGCAGCCCTTTTCAGATCTGGTGGGAGGGACTGGAGAGCGACAGGGCCATGCAGGATTTTCTCCGCTTCACCAGGGACCTGCTGGCCGCGCGGCGTGAGCTGCCTGCCCTGCGGGCCGGCGGCTGCAATATCTTTCACGCCCACAACGGCAATCGCATCCTCGCCATGCACCGCTGGGTGGAATGGCAGGGCATGGATGTGGTGATGGTTGCCAGCCTCAACGAGTCGACATTTTACGGCTATGAGCTGGGATTTCCCCTGTCCGGCGTCTGGCGGGAAATCTTCAACAGCGACGCCTACGACAACTGGGTCAACCCGGCCTGCAGCGGCAACGGCGGCTCTATTACGGCATACGGCCGGCCGCTGCACAATCTGCCCGTCTCGGCAACCCTTGTCATTCCGGCCAACAGCATCCTCCTGTTCGCCCGCTGATGCCATGGCATGCAAACCGATGCCCTTGTCGGTTTGCATGCCGCCCTGAAATGACCGGAGAGCGGCTTCAGCCCTTTTTCTGCGCCTTTTTCAGCTTGCGCCGGGCGTCATGGAGATCCTCCCTGGCGTCCTCGAGCATATCCTTCTTTTCCTCCAGGTCCTTCAGATCCTCCTCCAGCTCCTTTTTGTCCTCCGGGTCATCTTCCTCCTTGATCTCTTCCTTGAGATCATCGATTTCTTCCGCCACATCCTCAATGTCGTCGTCAATGTCCTCCATGGCATCTTCGATGGCATCGATCGCCTCGGCAATCCTGTTCTCCTCGCCGGAGGTCAGGGCCTCGTTAATGAGTTCGACCAGGCTGCGCAGGCAGCGGAAGATTTCCTTCCACGGCAGGGCCAGCACCCAGACAAACCAGCCGATGGTTTCCGGGGAACCGCTTTTGGTCGCGACCGCCCCGAGCCGCTGCATGCTGCCGGAAGTCGAACTGGTCGCCAGATAGCGCCTTTCCGCGCCGCGGTTGATGAATTCCAGTTGGATCTCGGCCAGCTCTACCCTGGTGAAGGAGGGATCAATACGGAATTTGAAGCTGACGTCGTTTACCGGCACAAAGGCGATATCGTTATCACGGAGCCCGTGCTTGAACCCGAAGAGAAGCAGGTACAGAATATCGTGTTCCACCGGCCGGATACCGGCGACGCTCAGCTTCTGCCGCAGCTCCCTGGCGCTGCAGGCCAGATCAGCGGTGAGGCTGTTCGCTATGGAGCCCAGCAGCCGTTTCTCAAGCAGCCTGGGCAGCGCCGCTTTCACACCTTGACCGAGCAGACGGTTCAGGTTCCCCGGCTCTCCGGGGGGAGAATTGAAGACGCCGGTATACGTTTTTAATATGGCGGCAGCCGATGATTCTACTTCGGTGAAAAGCTTGTTGACCATCTGGTCGAACAGCTCCTGCACCCCCTCTTCAAACAAAGCGTTCCTTCTGCAACCAGCTGTTTTCATTGTTTATTCCTCATTCAAAGACCAGTTTCACCGCAGAGCTTGAGAGGTCACGGGAAGGGCGGTTC
>JACQYM010000259.1 GCA_016208225.1 Deltaproteobacteria bacterium
AGCAGACAGTCGCCCTTCCGGTCCCGTTGCACATCGAGACTGAAAAACATGGTCATTCTCCTTGATACATTCGCAGCAATTGCAAATCAACTAGCCAATATAATATTTTCTCTGTGATCTCTGTGTGCTCTGTGGTGAAATCCATCCCCTTCAAATCGACTGAAACGCACGCAGCACGTCGAGCATGCCGTGGCCCTGGAAACTGCGTTCGCGGCCAAGATCGGTGGCGCTTTCGCAGAGAATTCTTTTTATCCGCCGCGGTTCCCCGACGAATTCGGCATAGCGGGCCATGAGCATGGCCGCGGCCCCGCTCACGTGGGGAGCTGCCATGCTGGTGCCGTCGAGTTCTCCCCACTCCTGGCCCGGCAGGCAGGACTCAATGCGTTCGCCCGGCGCCACAAGATCGGGCTTCAGGCGGCCGTCCCCTGTTGGGCCGCGGCTTGAAAAGAAACTCACTCCATACGTATGCGGGCGGAAGCGATGGGTCGCCCCCACCGTAATGACGCCATCGGCGTTGCCCGGATCGGTGATGCTGAACGCGGTATAGCCTTCGTAGGAACCGTCTTTGGTTTCGAACCTTTGATAGCCGAGGTTGCCGGCCGCCGCGACCACCACCACCCCGCTCTCCACCAGACGTTCGCATTCGTTGCAGATGGGTGTTCGGCCGCAGGCGAAATTGCGCACGTCATGGGGGATTGATATGCTGAGATTGACGCCATGGATGCTGATGAAGTTGTGGCGCTCGTTCAGATAGCGGATATACTGCAGGGCGGCAATGATGGCGAATTCAGTGTCTTCCAGGGTCTTGGCCAGGATGCGGAAATCGAAGAATTTGATATCGGGGCACATGCCGTCCGCGCAGGTGACGCCCGGCGCATGCCCGGCGCTCTCGCCATTGGCGCCGATGATGCCCGCCACATGGGTGCCATGGCCGCTGCGGGGAGGGGTCTTCGGGTCGATGATGATGAATTTCTCCACCTGCTGCCAGTCGATGGGGCGATCATTGTCGGCGTCTTCCGCCAGGTTCCTGATGGTCTTGATCGCTTCCTCTTCCCTGAGATCCCGGGCGAGATTCTTGCGCAATTCGGCGAGCCATTGACTTAATTCCGCTGTCTCCATATAGAGATTGTCGAGACTGAGGATCCTGCGGATATTGCTGAAGTCGAAGGCCTTGATGATCCGGCTGTTCCCCTCTTTGTCCATGAATGCCTTGTGCCCGCCGTCCATGCCGGAATCGAGGACCGCCCACCGGATCTCGTCGCACCTCACCTTGAACAACGTTCGGGCGGCATCACCCTTGACGGCCGGCACCGATTTCTCCAGTGCCGGCAAGGCCTTCCGATTGAGAGAGACCTGCCAGATTTGTGCTTCCCGCGGGAAAGTATCCGCCAGCATTTCTTTGAACAGCTGCTGAAGTACTTTTACAATAGGGTCAGGCCCTTTGATCTTTGCCAGCTGCCCCCCGACACCGCCGCCCGCCGCCTTTGCCTTTGCTTTCTCCTCCTGCCCGCCGGCCCACAGAATGATGCCGGCCAAGGCAACATATCTGTCCAGGGAAGTGAACCCTGCCAGGGCAGTGGCGATTTCGTCCTGCCTGTCTTCAGTACCTGCCTTGGCCCAATTGATGATGGCCTGGATTGTCGGGGTCAGGGTTTGCGGCGCATAGGTCTGCAGAATTTCTTCGACTTTCCTGTCGCGCCACCATTGCGTCATCGGCACGACAACCCGGAGCACTTCCCGGAAGAAAAGGCGGGCAGCGACAAGCCCTTGCAGGTAAGCGACCTGCGCCTCCTGGTCCTTGGCGCGGGGCAGATTCAGTTTTCTGATCTGCTCCGTGATGAGAACCGCCACCGGACCGGCAGGCCTTGCCTTGTATGGGGTGATCAACAAATCCATCGCGGCGATCGGCCTGGCCGCGAACGCGATCCAGACGTCTCCCAGGATCGGTGAATCTTGCAGCTGCCGGCGATCGTTTGTGGGGCCGAGGAGGACCAGATCAACCAGGGCGCGCGAAGAAACGGTCATGGTTCACACTCCTGTTGCGGGATAAGGGAAACCTTCCGGCTTGCGCAGCTGCGGATCGACATGCTTGCGCAAGGCGGCATCGCACACCGCATACCCCCAGTTGATCAGTCTTTTCTGCAACGTGCTGTCCATGCGTTGCAGGCGGGTTGGAATGGCGGCCAGTTCAAGGGTTTGCCGATGCGGGCAGGGCAGGGGGTCAGACAATTGGTAATCCGCGATATCAGTGCGGATTCCCCAGTACGCCCCTTTCCGCGCATGACCGACATAGGATTGAATCAGCTGGCGTTTGCGCAGACTCCGGACTTGATTGTCAATAAGATCCAGCACCCGGGCGGAATGCCGCGCCCAATCCTCCTTGGGTTCCTCCTCGGGTTGCATTTTGCCGCCTGCATCACTCACCAGGATGGTGTCGTAGCGCTTCCAGGCCGTCTCCAGCCCGAGGTTGTCATAAACTCCCCCGTCACACAACACCACTCGCCTGGTATAGGGATCGTGTTGCAGGTCCTTGCCGCTGTCAGGGGTGAAGCCGGCCGGGTCAACCTCCATCACCATGGGCGAGAGCACCGGCGGAAAGGCGGATGAGGCCGCCACTGCCGCGGCCAGGGAAATTGCAGGGTTTCGAACCTCGCCGACCCGGTAATCTCGCATGTAGGGTTTTGCGAAGCGCCAGAGTGCCCCGGACTGGACGTTGGTGGCATTGAACACGAAACGGGGTTTGTCCGGCAGGTTCTGCAGCGTAGCATCGCCAAAGAGGTACTTGCGGTAAGATGCCTGGATCTTTTCGCTGATTGTGCCGGGCAACAGCATGCCGCCAATGATTCCCCATGCGTCAATCGTTTCCCCGGCCAGGTGTCGAACCGGCCGGACGAACTCCTCTTCGAACCGATTCCGATCAGGCGCAGCGCCGATCTGCAGCCGATCCCAGGCAAGGCCCAGCACCGCCGAGGTGATGGAGCCGCCCGACACGCTGGAAATCCGGTCCAGCCTGCCAAGCCAGCCCGTTTCATATAATCGCCAGACAACCCCGACATGGAAAACCATGGCGCGATATCCGCCCCCCGAGAGGCAAAGCGCAACCCCGGCTTCAGGACCTTTGTGATCCGTGGTGAGGTATTCAACGGGGTCATTTGTATTTTTCGAGATCATCTCTGCGGGCATGGCTTATTTCCTCCTTTTTACATTCCGGTACGACATTTGACATAGAAAACACTATTGCTTCCAAGTGTCAATTATAATTGAGCAATCCGGGGTCTTCCATCGCCGCCGGTCTGAACCCGGGAATGCCGCAGACAGCCATCGTTTCCCCAGAATCCACCGGATACCCAGGGGACCGCCTGCGGATAATGGACCCACAAAACATAATAGCCGGGCCACCATCTGAGGCAACCCGGCTATCTTGAAAAGATCCGCGGCTTTCCGTCCCCGCCTCGCAGCGGGTTTGGCTTTATCTGACGTTCCATCCTAACAATTTTTTAGAACAACGCATCGCGCTGTGTCAAGGAGAAAAATTGTCACACCCCAAGTCAGCTCTCGGCGTCATAGCGCTCAACCCTGACCAACGCCAGGTCACCAACCTTTTCGGTTGACACCTGCAATACGCAGCTCTTTATGCCATTGGCCTTTTTGACCGGCAGTTCGGCCGCAACGCCATTATGGGCATTGCCCGTGGTGAACGTGTCGATGATCGCGTTCTTGATTCTGCAGTTTTCGCAATGTACATCCTTGCCGCACCCTGCCTCGGTAAACGAATGAACACAGTCAAATACCTGGCCGCCTCTGTGACTCTCGACTTCATGCGGTTCTTTCTCAAACAACGCCAGGGCCTTCCTGTTTGCGGCAACAACCTGCCGTGGATTTCCCTGCATCAATAGAACCGGTGCATCGATTGCTTCAAGCAGCACGCTGTTATCAGGCGATCCGGATGCAGGGCCGGCACACCTGCCACAAATGCCGTATGTGATGCTTCTGTGCGCAGTTTCACCGTCCGGCGCAATTCCCCTGCCACATATTCTACAGCTCGCAGTCATATTTCCTCCGTGATGAATGGCTGTCCCCACTCCCATATTGACTCCATTTTCGCTCATCATGGGCCACGGTCGGCGTTTTCCCGGCCAGGGCATCCTGCCTCACGACCGTTTTTCCCGCGGCGGCCGGCGGCGCGGCTGGGCCCGCTGCAGGCCGAGGCTGCCGAGCTGCGCGTAAATCCTCTCCACCTCCTGCTCGATTTCCGCCCGGCTGCCCGCATCCGCCGCCACCTGGCCAAGCACGTGGTCGATTGCCTTGTCATAGTCCCGCTTGAACCGGTCGTTCACCGCCTTCCAGGGGATGCCGGCCAGCCGGGCGGCGATCCGGCCATTAGCGGAAAGCCTTCCCAGCACCAGGAGCACGGCGATGATGGGATAGCCGATGTAGCCCTGCCAATGGGAGGCATTGTCATTGGCGGTGATTGCCCCCATGTCCTCCGGCCACTCCACGTCATAGGTCCTGTCCCGGGAGGAGGAGACAACCCTGGCCGTGCCGGGCCCGGTGATGGCAACCCGCTGGTCCGCCACCGCGGTCAAGGCCTCATAGATCTTTGCCCTGGGCGGCATCTTCCAGGCTGTCATGGCATGTCCTCCCCTCCCTCTACCGCACCGTTGCGCGGAGAAACGGAGACTCTTTACCGTTCCTGCCTGGCGGGAATACGGAATCCAAACATTCATGGATTCCGGGTCGCGCTGCGCTTGCCCGGAATGACGTCTGAATACAGCTACTCGTCGTTATAGACAAATTATAATTTCATACCCCGAACCATGGAGTATGCCCCCGGCAACCTACTTTGCCAGTGCGTATACCGCCCTGATCTCCCGGTCGTCGTCCACATCGACCGTCAGCCGCGGGGTGTTGCCAAGCGGTTTTCCGGCCTGATCGGTCCACTGGGAGAATTTCCAGCGGCCGTAGTTCTCCTGTTCCACCAGCTGCAGCTTGAGCAGTCCCTTGTAGGCGCGATAGAAGTC
>JACQYM010000260.1 GCA_016208225.1 Deltaproteobacteria bacterium
GAAGTAGATACTCCCGTCCGCCTTCCCTGTCTTCTCCCTGAAGCCCATATCGTGCCGGAGCAGTCCGCCGGCTGGTTTCTGCAGACCTCACCCGAGATGTGCATGAAGCGGCTGCTGGCCGCCGGTCACCGGAAGATCTTCCAGATCTGCCGCTGCTTCCGCGGCGGGGAACGGGGCGCGCGGCATCTGCCGGAATTCACTATGCTGGAATGGTATCAGGCCGGCATCGGTTATGTCGAACTCATGGCCGAATGCGCGGCAATGCTGCGCTTTGTGGCGGCGAAAACCGCTTCTGCCCATCCGGCTGCCCGGCCCCTGCTGGCCGCCTCCGACTGGGAGCGCCTCACCGTGCGCCAGGCCTTTGCCCTCCATGCCCCGGTCAGCGTGGACCAGGCCCTGGCCACCGGCGCCTTTGATGAGGTGCTGGTCCGCTTTGTCGAGCCGCATCTGGGCCGGAAGCGTCCGACCTTTCTCTATGATTACCCGGCCGCGCTCGGTGCCCTGGCCCGGCTGAAGGATGAGGACGAAAGTCTGGCCGAGCGTTTTGAGCTCTATGTCAACGGCCTGGAGCTGGCCAACGGTTTTTCCGAGTTGACCGATGCGGTTGAGCAGCGGCGCCGGTTCGAGACGGAACGGGCGTTGATTGCGGCCCAGGGCCGGCAGCCCGGCCCCTGGCCCGAGCGGTTTCTGGTCGAGCTGCCGGAGCTTGGGGAGGCGGCGGGCATCGCCCTGGGGGTCGACCGGCTGGTCATGCTGCTCTGCGGCGCGGCAACCATTGACGAGGTTGTTGCCTTTCCTCCGGAGATCCTGTAGGGCAGGGTGCCATGAAACCCCCTCTGGCCAGAGGGCGGAAAGATCAATATTTGACGGACTCGTAAAAAGTCTGTTTTCATCACAGAGATCACAGGGAAAATATTTTTCAATTACAATTAGTTATCTCTGTGGGCTCTGTGCTTTCGGTGCTCTCTGCGGTTAATTTTCAGTTTTTACGAGTCTGTCATATTTAGCTTGAGCCGCCCGCGGTTTTCCGCCTATAGTTATTATACGTATCTCTGAGAAGGGCGGGGAAAGATGATAGAATATGTGCAACAGTTCCATCCCGTGATGCAGGGGCTGCTGGCCACGCTGTTCACCTGGTTTGTGACCGCCGCGGGCGCGGCCCTGGTGTTCGGCACCAGACAGGTGAATGCCAGAATCATGGATTCCATGCTCGGCTTTGCCGCCGGGGTCATGATCGCCGCCAGTTTCTGGTCACTGCTGGCGCCGGGCATTGAAATGGCCGCGGCCCTGGGCCACGAACCGTGCTGGCTGACCGCCGCCGTGGGGTTTCTCGGCGGCGGGATCTTCATGCGGCTGATCGACAGGTTTCTGCCCCATCTCCATCCCGGCCTGGCCATGTCGCAGCGGGAAGGGATCAAGACCTCCTGGCAGCGCAGCACCCTGCTGGTGCTCGCCATCACGCTGCATAATATTCCGGAGGGCCTGGCCGTGGGGGTTGCCTTCGGGGCCGCCGCGGCCGGACTGCCCTCCGCCACCATCGGTTCGGCCGTTGCCCTGGCCATCGGCATTGGCCTGCAGAATTTCCCGGAAGGGGCGGCGGTGTCCCTGCCCCTGCGCCGGGAGGGGATGGGCCGCTGGAAGAGTTTTCTCTATGGCCAGAGTTCCGGTCTGGTGGAGCCGCTGGCCGGGGTGCTGGGGGCCTATTTTGTCCTGCAGATGCGCGACATCCTGCCCTATGCCCTTTGCTTTGCCGCCGGGGCCATGATCTTTGTCGTGGTGGAGGAACTGATCCCGGAATCCCAGCACAATGCAAAGCATATTGACATGGTCACCATGGCCACCATGGTCGGTTTTACCCTGATGATGGTGCTGGATGTGGCCCTGGGATAAAGTGCCCGGCTGGGCATGTGCGAACCGCGGTCGGCGAATGCTGCCCGTCTCCCTCTTTTGTTGATGCACTCGCATGCAGGGTATTTGCACCGCAAAGCACCCGGAGGGCGCAAAGAAAATATTTTTCTTTGCGCCTTCTATGTGCTTTGCGGTGAAAACACCTTCCTGCGCGTGCATCACCAAAAGAGGGCGCCGGGCAGCGTCCGCGGACCGCACATGCCCTGCCGGGCATTATCCCAGGGCCACATCCAGCACCATCATCAGGATTGCCGCCATGAACCCCGACTATTTCAAAGCCAATGGCGGGATCTATCTCAAGGAAATCGTTTACCGGCAGGAATATCTGCTGGTTGACCGGGGCCGGCCCCTGGCGAAAGTGGTCATCGATGCCAGCACCGGCGGCAATGAACTGGTCCGTAAACTCGCGGAAGGACTTTTTGACATGTGCTTCGGCGGGGTGCCGGCCATGCTCAGCTTTATTGATCAGGGCAGCCCCATCCGCATAGTGGCCCCGGTCATGGCGGAGGGTACCGGGCTCGTTGTCCGGCGCGACCTGCCGGCGGAGGACTGGCAACAATTTCTCGCCTTTATCCGCCAGAGCGGCAGGCCGGTGAAGATCGGCTACAAATTTGCCGTCTCCGTCCAGAATCTCCTCTTTGAACAGGCCCTGCAGGAATCAGGAATCAGCTTTGCCGAGGATGGCAAGAATGCCGCAGCCCAGATCCAGCTCGTCAATCTCTATGGGGAAAAAAATATCATACCGGTGCTGGAAAACGGCCTGGTGGACGGCGTGGTCATCATGCAGCCCTATCTGGCCATGGCGCAGGAGCGGGGCGTCGGTAAGGTGATTGCCATGCTGCGGGACCTGCCGCCGGCCGGCAAATGGCAGGGCAGCCCCTGTTGCGCCCTGGCCGCCAGCGATGCCTTTGCCGCCGCTCATCCTGAAGCCGCCCAGGCCATGATCACCCTGATGCTGCGGAGCATCGCCTTTATCAATCTGGATCCCGCCAGCAGCGCCGACCAGATTGCCCAGTGGCTCAATACCTCGCCGGCGGTGGAAATGAAATCCATCCCGACCATCCGGTTCGAGCAGGATTACAGCGAGGACTGGGAACGGGGGATCCGCTTCTGGACCGAGACCATGATCAAGAGCGGCCTGCTGACCGGCAAGGTGAAAGAGGCCTATGACAAGGGCGATCTGAACCGGGTGCTCTATAACCGGGAACTGTTCGACAAGGCGAAAAAGAACCTGTGAAGAGACGTCTGACCATATCCGAAAAGGTTTTTCTGCTCTTCATCACCCTGACCTCGCTGACGGTGCTGCTGGGCGGCACCGTCTACTTCGGTCTGCGTGACCTGCAGGTGGCGGGCAGCGAGGTGCGCGTGCTCGACGAATTTCAACTGCAGATCAAGGAACTCTCCGCTTTTAAAATCGGCAAGAAAGAGGTGTTTACTCCCCCGGATCAGACCCATTTCGGCCTGGAGTTTGCCAAGGCCCAGAAGCTGCTGGAGCAGATGCGGTCGTTTCAGAGCAATCTCAGCCCCGAGGCAAGCAAGCAGCTGGACACGGTGGGAAGCTATCTCGACTATTACCGGCAGGCCTTTGTCGAGCTGTTTGTCAAATATGAGCAGGACCAGCACCTGAACCGGGAGCAGCGCCGACTGGTAAATGGTTTTGTCCGGGACATCAAGGAGCTTGCCCCGGCGGAACAGCTGGCGCTCTTTGAAAATTTTCAGCTCATGCAAACCGCCTTTGAAGAATCCTATTATCAGCACGATCTCACCCGGATCGCCGCCATGAAAGGATTCAGGGACATGATTGCCGCCATCACCGGCAATGCGAAGATCATCGGCATTGTCGAGGCGTATGAGGCGAATGCCGAGGCAATGTATCTCAATTTCCTCGGCATTCTGGACCGGGAGAATTTCCTCACCGATACGGCGGACCATTTTTTCCGGTTCGCCACGGAAACCGCCCAGGTGATCTCGGCGGAAAGCCGGCAGCGGCAGATGACCCTCTCCTGGCTCATCGCCGCCATGAGCCTGCTGGCCGTTTTTCTCACGGTTCTCTTCTGGTGGCGCTCCTCCCTCTACTTCCGCCGTTTTCTCGATAACCAGAAAATGGCCATCAGGGCCATTGAGAATGCGGAGTATGATTATGCCGTGCCGGATCGTGTTCCCAATGACGAAATCGGCGATCTGACCCTTTTCATGAAGGAACTGGCCGTCAACCTGAAAATGAATATCGACAAGGTCAGGAAGTCGGAACAACAGCTGCGCCAGGCCAAGGAGGAATGGGAGCGAACCTTTGACGCCATCGGCGATATCGTCACCATCCAGGATGCGGACATGCGCATGATCCGGGCCAACAGGGCCGCCTTTCAGGCCTTCGGCGACGGACCGGGCGACATTGTCGGCCGGCACTGCTATGAGGTTTTCCGCGGCGCAGAGGCCGCCTGCTGCGGCTGTCCCATCCCTGTTACCAGAAAGGATTTCAAACCCTACAGCGCGGAGGTGGAACATCAGGCCCTGCATAAGGTTTTCTGGGTTTCGGCTTCGCCGGTTCTGGATGAAAACGGCGAGCTGAAAAGCATCATCCACTTTGCCAAGGACATCACGGAAATAAAGAAGCTGGAAGCGCAGTTTCTGCAGGCCCAGAAGATGGAGGCCGTCGGCCGGCTGGCCAGCGGCGTGGCCCATGACTTCAATAATATCCTTACCAGTATCCTGGGCTACAGCGAGCTGCTGCTGCTGAAAAAAGCGGCTGACCCGAACTGGCGGGATCATGTGGAGGTCATCAAACATGCCGGGGAAAAGGCCGCCGTGCTGGTGCGCCAGCTCCTGACCTTCAGCCGCCGGCAGCAGCTTGACATCCAGAATGTCAATGTCAACGAAATCATCCGTTCGCTGCATAAGATGCTCATCAGGGTCATCCGGGAAGATGTGAACCTGGAGCTGCGGCTGGATGATCAGGTCAGCGCCATCAAGGCCGATCCGGGGCAGGTGGAGCAGGTGATCATGAACCTGGCGGTCAATGCCCGGGACGCCATGCCGGACGGGGGCCGGCTGTCCATTGCCACGGCAAATATAATGATTGATGAACGCTACGCCATGATGCACGTTGACATGCATCCCGGCCCTTATGTCATGGTTGGCGTGGAAGACAACGGCCAGGGCATGAGCCGGGAGGTGCAGGCCAGAATCTTTGAGCCCTTTTTCACCACGAAACTGGCGGGCAAGGGCAGCGGCCTCGGTCTGGCCACGGTGTACAGCATTGTCAAACAGCATAACGGCTGCATTGATGTCTACAGCGAGCCGGGCCAGGGGACATACTTTAAAATCTATTTTCCCGCCACCATGGAGGCCGCCAGGGAGCCGGACCAGCAGCAACCCCGGGAAGAGGTACGGTACGGCGGCGAAACGATCCTGGTGGTGGATGATGAGACCGCCATCCGGCAGATGATCGTCGATTCCCTCTCCCCCTTCGGCTACAAACTGCTCGGCGCGGCGAACGGGGAAGAGGCGCTGCGCGTTGCCGAACAGTTTTCCGGCAGCATTGACCTGCTGTTGACCGATATCATCATGCCCGGCATGTCCGGGACGGAGCTGGCGGAACGCATGCTGCAAAAACGGCCGACGACCCGCATACTCTTCATGTCAGGCTACCTTGACGCGCGGGATGATGTTCATGAGCTTGTTGACACGGGAAAAAATTTTCTGGCCAAGCCGATCATGCCGTCCACGCTGATGAAAAAACTGCGGGAAATTCTCGGATAGCGACCTTAGCGCAACAGGCAGGCGGGACGTCATGCGGGCAAGCGAAGCACCTTATAAGGAAAGAGAGCGACCATGCGATTGAATAAAATTCTCCCCCTGCCCGGTTTGCTGCTAGGCTGCATGTTTTTTGTTTCTCTTCCGGCCCTGGCCGGCCAGGATGGGCTGGGGGCCGCATCTCCGCCCGGCGCCGGGCAGGGTCTGCGGACGGCTGCTGCGGCAGGGAGCCAAGCCGACCCTGCCGCGCCGGGAAAGCGGTATCTGCTCAAGCTGGCCGCCGGTCCTGCCGCTGAACTGGCGCGCAGGCCTGCCGCCCTGGCCGGTATGCTGCCCGAGGCCGCCAGGGGGCTGATCCGGCATGTTCCCCGTTTCGGTCTGGTGGCGGCCACCCTTGACCCTGCCGGCGTGCAGGCGCTCAGCCGCAACCCGCGGGTGGAAGTCATCGAACCCGATCCGCTCCGCTACCTGTCCGGCCAGTATGAACCATACGGCATCAACATGGTGCAGGCGGACCGGCTGCCTGATCTGCATGCCGGCGCGGTGACGGCATGCATCATTGACAGCGGCTATGAGCTGGCCCACGATGACCTGAGCCGAAACATCGTCACCGGCACCGACCTGATCGGAAGCGGCAACTGGTATGAGGACACCAACAAGCACGGCACCCATGTGGCCGGCACCATCGCGGCCGTCAATAACGATGCGGGCGTGCTGGGCGTGCTGCCCAACTCCATCGTCAATCTGCATATCGTCAGGGCGTTTGATGAAACGGGTCAGGCCTATCTGTCCGATATTCTGGCCGGGGTGGCCGACTGTGTCAGCCCGGCGGTGGGCGCCGATGTCATCAATATGAGCTTCGGCAGCGACGAATACAGCGCCGCCGAGGAGGCGGTCTTCCAGGAGGTGGCCGACCAGGGCGTGCTGCTGGTGGCGGCCGCCGGCAACAGCGGCACCACGGCAAAATCCTATCCCGCCTCCTATGATTCGGTCATCTCGGTGGCAGCCGTTGACGAGAACAAGGCCAGGGCATCCTTTTCGCAGCAGAACGACCAGGTGGAACTGGCCGCGCCGGGGGTGGCGGTGCTCTCCACCGTGCCGGCCGGCACGGTGACCACCCCGGTGGTGTTGTCGCAGCTCATTGCCGGCACCGGACTGTACGGCGCCCGGAACCTGGAGGGCTCTCCCCTGGCCGAGGCGGATGGGCCGCTGGTTGACTGCGGTCTGGGCGCCGCGCCCTGTCCGGAGGCGGCGGGCAGGATATGTCTGATGGAGCGGGGCAGCTATTATTTCTGGGAAAAGGTGCAGGCCTGCGAGGATGGCGGCGGCGTCGGCGCCGTGATCTACAACAATGTGGACGGGATGTTTACCGGCACCCTGGGGGAGGTGGCGACCTCCATCCCCTCGGTCTCCATGGCACGGGAGGACGGGCTGGCGCTGCTTGGCGCCCTCGGCAGCCAGGCGCATCTCTCCGTCGGCTCTTATCTGGATTATCAGCAGTTGAGCGGCACCTCCATGGCCACCCCCCATGTCACCGGGGTGGCGGCCCTGGTCTGGAGCTATTTTCGGGAGACATGCAGCGCCGGTCAGGTACGGCAGGCCCTGCGGATGAGCGCCGAGGACCTCGGCACGCCGGGCTATGACATTTCTTATGGTTACGGGCTGGTGCAGGCGGAAAACGCCAGGGATTCTCTGGCCGGTCTGTGCGGCGGCAGCGCCCTTGCCCGCTCCGACCGGGACGGGGATGCCGATGTGGATGGCCATGATCTGGCCGTGCTG
>JACQYM010000261.1:0-848 GCA_016208225.1 Deltaproteobacteria bacterium
CCTCCGGCATGACGGAAAAAATGAACCACTCATTTTGCAAGAGGCCCTACAGTCAGTTAGCTCTGTGAGCTCTGTGCTCTCTGTGGTAAATTTTCATTCCGCCTACGGTTCCGGCGGCCGGCTCTCCCTGAGCCACCAGATGGGGGTTATCTTGCGGGTTCTTCTCTCGGGCAGATGCTGCCAGAACAGGCGGCGCGGAGCGGGTGCGTCATGCGGGGCGGGGTAGACGCCTTTTTCAGTGACAATGATATCGGCCGGCACATCCCAGCAGTCTGCAGGCAGGGGCGTTTCCACTATCTGCGCCTCATTGACACATGCGGCCACAACGGCGTCATCGCGTAAAGCACCCAGTTCCGCCAGCACGGCCCAGCTCAGATCAAAAAAGCCGAGGCCGTCGCCAAGCAGGTTGCCCAGCCGATCAACCGCCACGGCCCCGGTCACCAGCAGGCCAAGGGAGAGTTTCTCCACCTCTGCCCGGCTCAGTTTGCGGCCGGCGGCGGCAAGACCTTTGATGGATACGGCATGGGGAAGGGCATGAAAAGGGACGGTATAGGGCTTGAGCAGGTAAAAGCCATCCTTAAGACCCCGCCCCGGCACGATGAGTTCCCTGCCGTCAACCAGACAGTTGATGCGCACCTGCTGCAGGGCAGGGACGGGCGAAACCAGAATCCGGGGGGAGGCGCGGTAGGAGGGTTCCCGGCGCAGCAGCTCCGCCGCTTTGCCGCTCAGCTGCCGCTCTGCGCCCCCGGCCAAGGGGTCCTGCGCCAATTCCCGGCGCAGGAGCTGCTTCTGTCGTTCTATATCGGCATGATTGCGCAGGGCGTCGATCACTGGCTGCCGAACGACTA
>JACQYM010000261.1:911-2930 GCA_016208225.1 Deltaproteobacteria bacterium
CTCACTGGCTGCCGAACGACTATAACGAGGACTCTTTCTTGTTGTCGGACAGCACTTTCAGCGAATCATTCTTGAAAGCGGTGGACACGGCTGTTTTGGCAAGCGGCCCGCCGCCATTGCCGCCAGGGGCAGGGTCTGCAGCCTGTCTGGCCGCCAGCTGCTCTTTTCTGGCAAAGCCATACTCAACCAGCTTGCTGAGATCGGCCCACATGGTTTCACTGCCCATGATGGCCACCACCAGCTCCGAGTTGTTGCGGCTGAACTTGCCGACATAGGTCTGGCGCGCCGCCACGGTGTAGCCTGTTTTGCCGCCCACCGCGCCGTCCACCCGCCACAGGGCCTTGTTGTGATTGCGCAGAAGCTGGCCGAAACGGGTGCGGGCCGTTGTTCTGCCGATCCGCTCGGCAAACTCCCGGTCCTCCATGGCCTTGTCAAAAACGACGGCAAGATCGCGGGCCGTGGACTGCTGGCCCTTGGCGGTAAGCCCGCTTGCCGTTTTGCACTGGGTATTGGTTGCTCCCAGGGACTTTGCCTTGCTGGTCATCAGCCTGGCAAAGCTCCCCTCCGAGCCGGCGACTTTTTCCGCCAGGGCAACACTGGCATCATTGGCCGAGGCGAGCAGGACCGAATTGATCATATCATCGGCCGTGTATGATTTGCCGGGGCTCAGGTTCACTTTGGAGCGCGGCATGGCGGCCGCGTGCTTGCTGGCTTTCACCATTTCATCATCCCGCAGCGAACCGATGGCAATGAGACCGGTGATCACCTTGATCGTGCTTGCCGGCTGTCCCGGCCGGTCCGCATCATGGGAATAGAGCACCTGCCCGGTCCTTGAATCCATGACAATGGCGCTCCGCGCGGAGAGTTTCTTGCGCAGCGCCGGGGCCGGCACATTGGCCTGGGAGCTGGCCGGCGCTTTCCGCTTCGGCGCCGGGGCTACTGCTTCCGGTTCCACTTCCGCTTCCGCTGCTGCTTCTGCAGTATCAGTGCTCTCAGCAGCCGCGGCAACATCGGGGGTTGCAACATCCGGGGCTGCAACATCCGGGGCGGGATCTTCCGCTACCGCCGCCTGCACTTTCTTGTCCCTGGTCGGCGGGAACTTATGCGAGGTTTTAATGACAAAGGGATCCGGTCTGTTTTTAGCCGCCACCGGGGCTACGGCCCAGAGAAGCAGAAAAACAAGACTGAAAAAAAGAAGCGCGCTGCGGTTGTGCCGATTTCGGGAAGAAAGTGACTGTGACATAATTTTCTGCATGCGTTGTGGTTGAAAGAGAGTAGCGGTTTCCTCAACAGGGCCGGCAGGGAGCGTAACCCCTTTAATTCACCTTATAAAGGTGATATCGGAAAATCAATATTTTTCTTTAAAAATTTCAAACAACTCATTGTTTCTCTGTTACAATATGACACTTTCAACCTGAAAAAAGCCTGACGGCTCATTCCGCGAACCAGAAAATAACATATGATTCCCGATAGATACACAGGAAAAGAGATCACGGCACAAAAAACAACCAGCAGCTCGCTTATTTAGTATCAACTGCTGCGCAACGGCGGTCCGGGGCATTTGCCCTTTGCCAGGGAAAGCATATCCAGGCCGCGGTCATCCGGCGTAATGCGCTTCGCTTATTACGCCCTACGGCTCTGGAGCGCGGCGGCTGATCAAGACAATAAGAGCTATACTCAGCACGGTAGGTTGGGGTGAGGAACGAACCCCAACATTGTGTCATGAAACCGGAGGGGTGCAATGCGATACCGGCGTGCGCAGGTAGATGGCGGCACATATTTTTTTACCGTGAATCTTGCGGAACGGCGCCGGTCCCTGCTGGTAGAATACGTTGACGTCCTCCGTAAGGTGGTAGGCATGGTGAAAGAGCGGCATCCTTTCACCATCGACGCCGTGGTGATTTTGCCGGAACACCTGCATGCGGTGTGGACCCTGCCGCCAGGGGATACGGACTACCCCGGGCGGTGGATGCTCATCAAAACGGGATTCTCGCGACATATCCCCAAGGGGAACGCCGG
>JACQYM010000274.1:0-2561 GCA_016208225.1 Deltaproteobacteria bacterium
TTCGAGCCGTTTTTCACCACCAAGGGGATAGGCAGGGGCACTGGTCTCGGGCTGGCCACGGTCTATGGCGTTGTCCAACAGAATAACGGCTTTATCAACGTCTACAGCGAACCGGGGCAAGGCTCGACATTCAAGATCTACCTGCCCCGCCATGCGGCCGAAGGAGAGGAGACGCAAAAGGAAAGCCCGGTTGCTCCTGACATGCAGGGTCATGAAACCATCCTGCTGGTGGAAGACGACGCCTCAATCCTGGGAATTACGCGGCTCATGCTGGAAAAGTTGGGATACCGGGTAGTGGCCGCCTCGACTCCGGGCGAGGCCATCCGGCTTGCTGAAGAGCACGCCGGCGAGATTCACCTGCTCTTAACCGACGTGGTCATGCCCGACATGAACGGCCGGGACCTGGCGCAAGAGCTTACCTCTCTTTATCCGGGACTCAGAAGCTTGTTCATGTCCGGTTATACGGGCAATGTCATCGCCCATCATGGCATACTGGGCGAGGGTATCAATTTCATTCAAAAACCGTTTATGAAGCGGACTCTGGCCGCCAAGGTCCGCGAGGCGCTGGATAGCAGATAAGGAGAATGGAACAATCCGGGGCCGGACCGGATGCGGTCGAGCCCGGTGGCCATGGCATCATCAATTCGACGCCTTGTTGCTGGCCTCGCTGCTCAACACGATCCCCTGTTTTATTTTAATTTCCCTGGTCTTGGCCATAATCTCATCATGGGTCAGGATCCCCTTCTCAACCAGCACATCGATTAACGCCTGGTTGATGATCATCTCCATCTGCAGCGCTTCAGCCAAAGAGATCAACTGCTGCTCTTTATCCGGTTTTTCACTCATCTTCTCTCGTCCTCGTATCGTTTGCCGCCGCGGTAGGCGCTAAAGCGGTTTTTTGCTCACCGCCCTGCAAGGCTGATACCGCTGGTGTCGAGGGTGATAAGCCTTTTTTTGTAGAGGGCGCCGACGGCCTTTTTAAAGGTTTTCTTGCTTACCCCGAACAGGGAGTAGATATCTTCATTGCTTTATCAAGCCTGGCGGCAGATCTGCTCCACAAGCCGCTGCAGGCGGACCTGGGCTGCAGCGATATCGGCAAGGCAGGCAAAGGCCTTGACGTCCTCTGCTTTGGCCGGATCAAAACCGCCGTGCAAGGGGTGACGGCCGAGCAGCGCGGTCACAAAGGCGCGCTCCAGCCGATCAATCGGCTCATCCGACTGTTGCGTGTCCGACAGTTCATGCCAGGTACGAAATCGGGGCTCCCGCAGGGCCTGCCGCACCTGCTGCTGGAGCCCCTGGGTGGCGGCAAAGCCGTGCCGGAACAGATCGGTCATGCCCCAGACATACAGCAAGTCTGATGCCTTGGCTGCTGCCGTGCCGTCCAGCAGGCAATCGGGTTCCTGCTTTGCCAGCAGTGATTCCAGCCCCAGGGAAATGGTGTCCCGCACCCGCTCGGCAATGTCCGTGATCTGTTTGATATCCTGCGTTTTTTCTCCATAGACGATGATCGCGCTGTTTATGGTCCAGACGATTTCCTGTTCCAGGAGGGACAGAAATTCCTGATCGGTAATCAGGGACAGGGCCTGCTGCAACAGGGTGGCTGCGATCAAGGTGCCGGCATACACGGACGGTACCCGGGTGAGCGCATTGTCCAGCGGTTTCTGCGACCGGGGCAGCGACGGCCGAGCGGCTGGCCGCGAGAAGAGAACGGAGGCCTCGTCTGGTGTGACAAAGCCCATATCCTGCATGCGGTCGTTGCGGAAGCGCAAGGCTTCTTCTTCGATCTGGGTCGGCAGATCCACGCGGACCTGGCTGAGGAGTTGTTGTGTACCGGCAGGATCATATTGGTACATGGCATCCAGCAAAGTAAAGGGATGGATCTTCAGCGCCATTTCGGTTTTCAGCTCCAGGAGATAGAAGCCGTCCGGGGTCATGGCGCGGGGCTTGCCATTCTCCTCGTCCTCCTGGGGAACCTGATCCGTATCAGGATCATACACCGTGACGGTCTGGGTCATGAAGAGGAGCTGCACCACATAGTCCAGGGAGAAAAAAGCCCTGGCCAGGGTTTCGGGGCCGGCCAGGGCGAAGGCGGCCAGCCATTCATCAAGACTGTCGGCCGCAAAGTCGTAGCGGTTCCAGCAGTCCAGATCGATGCAGGCCTCCAATTGTTCGTGACTCAGCTGGCGGAGGATGGGCAGGGCCCGGTCCAAACCGATTTCCCTGACGACATAGTATGCCTCCAGGGGTTCAAGGGCTGCGACCTCGTCGGCCAGGTCGTTCGCGGCCAGGAGCCGCTCGCCCCGGCGGGCCAGGGCACGGGTCAGATCAACGCGGAACGGAGTTAATTCGATGATATTTTTTTCTGTCATATTCTCTCATTTGAAGGCGAGCGTAGCCCTGCGAAGTATGGCGGAAGCCTTGGGAGCCTTGTCCGCCGAATTTTAACGAAACATCCCACTCCTGACCGGGCATTCACTCCCTCTTGCTCCGCAACAACTTCCCTATCCGGCCCAGGAAATAAATAACAATCCCGGTTCCGGCAGTGGTTTTGCCTAATTTAA
>JACQYM010000274.1:2576-10926 GCA_016208225.1 Deltaproteobacteria bacterium
CAGATCATGCAGAGCGAGCCGATCCCGAGCATGATGGCCCCGATGAGTCTTCGCGTTTTTTCTTTTTCTCCCAGTTCCATCATCAGAAAATCCATCCTTGCAGGCCCTGCTGCAAAAATCGTCACTCCGGAGGCTCCCGGAGCGATTCCGGGAGGAATTCACCTTTTCGGGAAGTTGCCGCCAGCATGGACCCCGGCTTTGGCCGGGGTGACGACTTTTTATAAGTTCATCAAAATCATTCCGGATGCCCATTACCCTCCCTGCCGGCCGGCCTAGCGGTTGGCGACAGTGTGCGCCATCTCCCGCTCAAAGGCGGCGAAAGCCTTTTCCAACTCCCATTGCAGCCGGGCTTTTTCGCTTTCCTTCAACAGCTGATCGCATTGCGGCGTTTCACGCTGTCCGGCGAGGGAGTCCTGGCAGACGCTGCGCATTTCAAACGCGGCGGGGTTGCCCACCCACAGACTCTTGCCGGGCAGAAAGCTGTATTCAAGGCTGTTGCGCGACAGGGCCTTCACATCCTCATATCCCAGGTTGTAGGTCAGGACGGCGCGGACATACTCGTTGGTCAGGTCGATGCGCCCAACGCCTTCGTCATCCGTGTTCAGCACCACAGGCACTCCGTACCGGCGGTAGATCGGGAACGGATGGTCCGGCCCGGCAACATGCAGAATCTGGTCGTTGCTGGAGAGGCAGATTTCCACGGCAACCCCCTTTTCCCGCATGGTGCGGAGCAGGGCAAAGGGATTTTCCTCGTACATCACGTCCACCCCGTGCCCGATGCGGCGGGCGTGGCCTTTTTCCACGGCCTCGCTGATATGGAAGCGCAGATAGCGCGGCGGCACGAGCCCCATGCTCAGCTCGCCCGCGTGCAGGGTGATGGCGGTGCCGGCATACTCCGGCAGGGCGCTGAGCGCGTCGATCATTTCCATCTGCAGGGAGTAGTCGCGCAGGGCCACCGGGTTGTCTTCCGGGGCCACCAGGTTGAAGGCGACCACGTTGGGGTCCTGCCGCACCAGTTCAAAGCTGTAGGCGATCTGGGCGAACACCTGGGCCGGCGGTGCGGTGCGGGTTACCTGCTGGATGAAGCGCAGGGTTGTGCTGCTGCCGGGGCCGGTGCCGAGCAATTCGTCCATCCGGCGCAGCGTCTCGCCGCGGGCCGCCACGGACTGCTCGATGCCGTTGAACAGCCCGGCGCTGCGCAGGGCCGCCAGGGCGGCAGCGGGGTCGCCGTTCCAGCCGACTTCTTCCGCCAGGCTTTTGAGGTTATCGGGATAGATGGAATCCATCACCTCGACGTACAGAATACCCTGGCTGGCGGCGCGCCGCACCACCGTCGCCAGCATGTCGGCATCCCTGTCCTGTTTTGCCGCGCCGAACCTGCCGAAGGTGCTGAAAAACTGGTCATGGCCCCACATGTGGGTGGCACTGTCCATGTTGCGGGTGGACAGGGCATTCACTGCCGCCGAGTAGAGGGTGCTGTTTTTCGCCAGCTCCGCAGCGAAAACCGCGCCTGCCGGACATTGCGGCTGGTCCGTGCCGGTTTTGCCGTCGGCGCTGACAATGGTGAAGGACGTCGTGTCGATGCAGCGGCCGTCTTCCACGGCCCATTGCAGGTAGTCCTCGGCGTATACCGCGCCGGAGAGGTGGGTGTGCAGGTCCGCGCCCTTGGGCATCATGCCGAGAAAGCCGCGCAGCATGGGCGGACTGTCGTGGATGGATTTGAAGAACTGGACAGCGGCCTTTTCGTTTTTCGACAGGGCGGGACCGGCCGTGGCAAATGCGGGAACCAGCATGGTGACGAGCAGCACGCAGAGGGTAATCCTTTGTTTCATATCGCTTTCTCCTGAACGAAAAACTTCATGAAGGCATAAAGTAACTTTGTGGCCGTGCCATATGGCGGCTGTAGCCGCACCGGGAACTCGTCGAACGGCGGCAGGCAACCATCATTTCGCTGCTTTGAAGATGATAGATGATAAGTTATTGTTTTTCAAGAGTGATCACCGCAGGCGAGGCCCGGCGGAGAATAAAGCCGCGTACCGGGAAATTGACATCCTGGCCCAAATGCATATAAACTGAAACATAACAGGAGCTGAACACCTTCCAAACAATCGCCGGTTACGGTGTAATGGAAGGTTGTCAGGCTTGCGGCACTACATCAAACCCGATACGTCACCCTGGAACGGAGAGCATGCCGAAAAGAAAGAAGATATTCGTCCTCGACACCAATGTTATTCTGCACGATTCATCCTGCATCTATCAGTTTCAAGAGCATGACATCGTCATTCCCATCACCGTCCTCGAAGAGCTCGATCATTTCAAAAAAGGCGACGAAACGGTCAATTTCCATGCCCGCCAGTTTACCCGCGCCCTGGACGAACTGAGCGGCGACAAGATGTTCAACGGCGGCATCCGGATCGGGCCCAAATGCGGCAAAATCAGCATCCGGCTTGAGCAGGATTTCCACCCGGACCTCCGGGCAAACTTCATCCCCTCCAAGGCGGACCATCATATCCTCAACATCGCCTATTATGTGGCCCTGGACAACGCCCCCCGCCAGGTCATCCTGGTGACCAAGGACGTCAATATGCGCATGAAGGCCAAGGCGGTGGGCCTCATGGCCGAGGATTACACCACGGACCATGTCAAGGATATCTCGGCACTCTACACGGGCTGCCGCACCCAGGACGGAATCGCAGCGGAAACCATTGAGAAATTCTTTGTGGAACCATGCGAGGTGGACGCGGACGAGATCACGATGAGTCCGCCGCCCCTGGCCAATGAATACATGATTCTGCGCAACGGCAGGAAATCGGTGCTGGCCTACCTGAACGGCAAAAGCAGGCGCATCAGCCGCATTGACCGGCAGACCGCCTACGGCATCCAGCCCCGCAACGCCGACCAGACCTTTGCCATGCACGGCCTGCTGAATGCCGCCATCCCCCTGGTCACCATCTCGGGCAAGGCCGGCACGGGCAAGACGCTGCTGGCCCTGGCCGCGGCCCTGGAAAAACGGAGCAGCTACCGCCAGATCCTGCTGGCCCGGCCGGTCATCCCCCTCAGCAATAAAGACATCGGCTACCTGCCCGGCGATATTCAGTCAAAACTGAAACCGTACATGCAGCCCCTTTATGACAATCTCGGCGTCATCCGCAACCAATTCCCGGAAGCAAGCGACCGGGCGAAAAAGATCCACCAGCTGCTGGAAGAGGAAAAGCTGGTCATCGAGCCCCTGGCCTATATCCGCGGCCGCAGCCTGGTCAACACCTTCCTCATTGTTGACGAGGCGCAGAACCTGACCCCCCATGAGGTGAAAACGATCATCACCAGAGCCGGGGAAGGCACGAAAGTCGTTTTCACCGGCGACATTTTTCAGATCGACCACCCCTACCTGGACAGCCTTTCCAACGGCCTCAGTTATCTCATTGAAAAGATGCAGGGCCAGCCCCTCTATGCCCATATCAATCTGAAAAAGGGGGAAAGGTCCGAATTGTCCGAACTGGCCAGCGACCTGCTGTGAAAGAAATGAAGATCGATTTTTCCCGCGCCGCCCTCCTCCTGCTGTCGCTTTTTCCCGCGAGCATGGCGTGCACCGCCGTCCCCGCGGCCCATGGGGCCGAAGAATATGTGTACCGGCAAACCACGGCATCCGAATCTACCCTTTTTCGCTGGCAGCTGGAAACCGCTGAGATGGTCACCATCACCTCCAGGGAGGAAAAAGTGCTCTATGTCAATGTCTGTGATGCGAGCGGCGCAACGCACACCTGGCGGATGCAAAAGGAAGATGCGGAAGTGTCGGCCCAGCGGCGGGAAAACGAACTTCACATCCGCGGCACGTTTGCAGGTGAACCGATTGATGAAATTTTTCTTCTTGACGAATTTCCCTGGTTTCAGCCCCTCTCCTATTCCCTGCGGAATTTCCTTTTGACAGGAGCGGCGGAGAAACAGGTCTTCTGGATGATACGGCCGGACAAACTGAAACCGCAGAAATTCCAAGCCTCGAAGCAGGGGGTGGAGGCAATAACGATCGGCACAGATTCTTACCAGGCCGTCAAGATCAAAATCTGTCCGACCGGAGTTCTGGCCGGCTTCTGGCATGCCTATTACTGGTTCCGGCCTGAAGATGGTCTTTTTTTACGATATGAAGGCACCCACGGCCCCCCCGGCACACCGAAAACAGTGATCAGCCTTGCCCATCCGCCGTCCGCGCACAGTTGACCCGGTCTGTCTGCAATATTGCGTCGGCAACGTCCACGCTGCTTTTTCCGGCAGCGGGAATGGCCAGGTTGCTGAAAAACTGGGCCGTGCATTTTTTCCAGGAATATTTTCCCGCAGATAAACGGCAGGCGTGGCCATCCAGCGCCAGGGCCTCCTGCACCGCCTTGCCCAGATCCTCGTTGAGAACGCCCGTAACCCCCTGCCGGACGATGTTTTTCGGACCGGCAACCGGATATGCAGCCACCGGCAGCCCGCATGCCATGGCCTCAAGCATGACAAGCCCGAAGGTGTCTGTCCGGCTCGGAAAGACGAAAACATCGGCGGCTGCCATGTGTCTGGCAAGGGCTATCCCTTTTTTGTAACCCGTAAACCGGACATGGGGATATTTTTTCTGCATTTCCTTCAGGGCCGGGCCGGCGCCGATGACGTATTTTGTCCCGCTCAGCTCCAGTTTCAGATATTCCTCGATATTCTTTTCCACCGCCACCCGGCCGACAAACACATATATCGGTCTTTGATCGGTCAGAAAACTCTTGGCCCAGGGCTTGAAAATTTCGGTATCCACCCCGCGGGACCATAATGTCAGATTCCTGAATCCGTACTGCGACAGCTCGGACCTCAATTCATCGGTGGCCACCATGGTCCGCGTGGCTTTGGCGTGAAACCTGCGCATGTACACATAGGAGAAGTGCAGCGGAATGGGAACCCGCAACCTGATATATTCCGGGAAGCGTGTATGGTATGAGGTGGTAAAGCGTAAACCTTTTTTGAGACAATACGATCTGGCGGACCAGCCGAGAAATCCCTCAGTGGCGATGTGAATGGCGTCAGGGGCAAAGACGTCAAAAATTTTTCTGATTTTACGCCCGGGAAAGAGCGACAGGCGTATTTCCGGGTAGGTGGGGCAGGGAAAGGTTTTGAACATCCAGGGCTGGATAACCATCACTTCATGGCCGGCTTCCCGCAGAATGGCAACCGTCCGGCTCAGCGTGGTTACCACGCCGTTAACTTGTGGGTGCCAGGCGTCCGTTACGATAGCAATCCGCATATTTTTTTTCCTCTGCCGCAGAGAAGGCGCACATTTCCGTCCATCTTAATATGGTAAGAGACCCATCCGGTGTTTCAGCCAGGGCGGTACAGCTTTCCACCCAGTCGCCGGTATTGTTGTAGGTGATGCGGTCCATTTTCTTAATGGCCGCATGGTGGATATGGCCGCAGATGAGGCCGTCCACCTTGCGCCGGGATGCTTCGGCGATAACGATCTTTTCAAAATTGCCGATAAAATTGACCGCCTGTTTCACCTGGTATTTGAGAAAGGCGGACAGGGACCAATAGGAAAGGCCCATTTTCAGGCGCATCCGGTTCCAGAAGGCGTTGACGGTCAACAGCACTTCATATGCCAGACTGCCCAGTTCAGCGAGCCACTTGTTGTGCCGGACAACACAGTCGAATTCATCGCCGTGGATGACAAGAAACCGACGGCCGTCCGTGGTGCGGTGGATGACTTCGTTGGAAATTGTCACCCCGCGCAAACACTGGCCGTCAAACTGCCTGACGATATCATCATGATTGCCCGGGATATAAATGACCTTGGTGCCGGAGCGGGCCTTGCGCAGGACATTGCGCACGATTCTGTTGTTGATCTGCGGCCAGTACGATCTTTTTTTCAACTCCCAGAAATCGATGATGTCGCCGACCAGGTAAAGATATTCCGAATCGGTGTTCTTCAGAAAATCCAGGAGATAGGCGCTGTTGACGTTTTTGGAGCCAAGGTGGAGATCAGAGAGCCAGATCGACCTGTAATACATTGATTTCATACCATTTCCTTTTTTAATTTTTTGACGGTCCCGCATGTCTTGTTTTTAAGGGCCGCGGCGAAATAACCATTTCGTTACGCTTTCATGCCGGTCAGCATCAGGAATGTTGCGGTCATTTTCCCCCACGCCATACAGCCCGAAGATCCGGATATGGTAATGTTTTGCTGCTTTCATTAAAAACAGATGGATGTTTTGTTTGGGTTAGATTTTTCTTAGATTTTTACTAAATGAAATTAGAATTTAATGAGCCTGGAGGAAATGAAGGGCCGTGATCTCTTTTTTCCGCCGTACTCGGCAACCGTGCCGGACGGTATGCAGCTGCGGCTGAATGCGTATCATGCTGTTTTTTCTTGAATAAACTGCGAATGACTGGCAGGAAAAAATAATTCATCTTGCCGCCCTGATGGCGTTCGTCATTTTTTATCAGGGAATCGTATAGTTGCCCCTGATTTGTCAAAACCTCCCTCTCCATGCCTTTGTTAACGCAGAAAAAAGGCGATATTTCCGGAAAATTTTATGTTATATTTAGGGGCCGTTACGAAATAATCATTACTATTTCGTTACGGCCCTTTATGCCGGCAACGGTATCAGGATATTGGGGTTATATGGACAACGGCGTAGGGGCCGTTACGAAATAATCATTACTTTTCAAATCATTTCGTTACGGCACCTTATGCCGGCAACGGTATCAGGGTATGCGGGGATATTATGTACAGCGGCTTACTGCGGAAATCATGGGCACAAGAGATGTTCTCCGGGCGCGCAGTAAGGTTGAACCGCTGTATCAGCTGAAAGAGGTCGAATATGATGATCAGGAAATTGTCGCATGGGGTTGTGGGGCTCGTATTTTTTTTCTGCCTGCTGGCCGGCGTCAGCTCTGCCGAAACGGCCGCACAGAAGATTGTCATCGCCGTCTCCCCCTGCAGTGATGTGAAGTTGACCTTTGAAAAGTTCCACCCGCTGGTCGCCTATCTGCAGGCGGAGACGGGATCTGAAATCAAGCTGGTGTTCCCGCCGGAGGCAATGGAATTTGAAAACCAGATCAAGAATAAGGCGATCGATTTTGCTTTCCAGGACCCCAATGTGTACGTGCAATTTGCCCACTGGTATGACCAGGGGACCCTGCTGAAGGCCATCAGCCCGAAAGGGGGCGTTTCCCAGTCCGGCGCGATCGTCGTCAGGAAGGACAGCAATATCAGGACCATGAAGGACCTGATCGGCAAATCCGTCATGTTCGGCCCCAGGCTTTCGGCCTCCAAATGGGTGGTGGCGAAAATGCTGTTTGAGGAAAACGGCATCAACATCGACAAGGATTTAGCAGCATATGCCAACTGCGGGTGCTGCGAGGATATCGTCTTTAATGTGTTTCTCAAAGCCTTTGATGCCGGGGTGGTGTGTGACCATTTTCTTGAAGAGCATGCCAAAAAACAACGGGAACTCGGGGTCAATGCCCAGGAACTCCATGTCATCGCCACGACCAGGCTGGTGCCCACCAGGGTGTTTTCTGCCCGCAAGGATCTGAGCAATGAGATTGTCGCCAAGTTCGACAAGGCGTTGCTCAAGCTCGACAACAATAACCCTGAACATGCCAAAATACTGTTCTCTGCCGAGGTCGGCGGCTTTCAGCCCGCAAAGGATGAGGATTATGACGATATGAGGGTTCTCATCGGTGAAAAAACGAACAGGTAGAAAGGCCGCTTCCGGGAAAGGATGAAGAGAGGGCTGCGCATGGAACTCCGTCCGCAACTGGTAAAATTCAGTCTGCGCACCAAGCTGACCTTGCTGATTGAAAGCCTGGTGGTGATTCTTGTCGTGGTCACCGGCATCATCACCACCATGCGGGAAAAGGAAAGCCTGGAAAACGAGCTGCGCAAACGGGGACTGGCCCTGGCGGCCGACGTGGCCAAATATACGGCCAGCCCCCTGCTCAGTCACGACCTGCCGACGCTGCGCCGCTTTGTCAACCACTCCATGGAACAGGATTACGTGCGCTATGTCATCCTGCTCGATCCGCAGGGCAAGGTGGTGATGCACAGCGACCTGCGCGAAGTAGGCAAAACATACAGAGACACCATGACCGCCGTGGCGCTGAAATCCGAGAAGCATGGCAGCTTCCGGTCAACGCTGCCGGAAAACGGGGAATACTATTACGACATCTACACCCCCATCGTCGTGGCCGATGTCCGATTGGGCACGGTCCGTCTCGGATATTCCTATGGCGCCGTGGAAAAGGAAATTGCCAGCGCCCGGCAGCAGATCTATATGATAGGCGTGGCAACCATTATCATCGGCGGCATCTCCGCCTACCTGCTGGCCGC
>JACQYM010000061.1 GCA_016208225.1 Deltaproteobacteria bacterium
CTGTTAAAAATCATCCTGTTCGCCTATTCCCGGGGTATTACCTCCAGCCGCAAGATTGCTAAATGCTGCGAGGAAAACGTCATCTTCATGGCCCTATCCGCCAACAGTCGGCCTCATTTCACCACTATCTCCGATTTTATCTCCGCCATGGACACGGAGGCCATTACCATCTTCCGGGAGGTCCTGCTGCTGTGTGATGAGATGGGCCTGATCGGCAAGGAGATGTTTGCCATCGACGGCTGCAAACTGCCGTCCAACGCTGCCAAGGAGTGGAGCGGCACCAGGGCGGACTTTAAGAAGAAGGCAGTCAAGATGGAGAAGGCCATAGCGTCGATGGTAAAAAACCACCATGTCAGCGACCGCAATCAGGGTGAGGAAGCACAGGCCAGCCGTGATGAGCAGTAAGTGGCCACCCTGCGCAACCGGCTTACGAAAATAAGGAAATGGCTGAATGGCAATGATGACAAACCGGGTAAAACCGGCAAGCCGCGCAAGAGCAACATCACCGACAATGATTCCGCCAAGATGAAAACCTCCAAGGGAGTTATCCAGGGTTATGACGGGGTAACGGCGGTTGACGGCAAGCACCAGATCATCGTCCATGCCGAGGCCTTTGGCCAGGGGCAGGAGCATGACCTGCTGAAACCGATGATTGACGGCACCCGCGAGAATTTCCAGGCCATCGGCAAGGAAGAGAACATCTTTGCCGAGACAAAGCTGAGTGCTGACAGTGGTTTTCACAGCGGCAAGAACATGGAAATGCTGCAAGAGCAGCGGATTGATGCCTATGTGGCAGACCCCCATTTCCGGAAACGTGTTCCCCGTTTTGCCGACGCGGATCGCTACAAAGAGCGGACCCGAAAAGAAAGGGCAAGACGCTCCGGCCACTCCAGACTTTTTGCCACCGAAGATTTTACCTTTGCGGATGACATGCGCTATTGCCTCTGCCCGGCAGGCAAGCGTCTGTACCGGAGCGGCGCCAATGCCGTAACCAAGGGGCTATGCTCAATCCGCTTCAAGGGGCCGAAATCAGCCTGCCTGTCCTGCACCCTCAGGACCCAATGCCTGCGGCATCCGGAAAGAACCGAGATCAGGCAAGTTGCTTATTTTCATGGTCGTACGGAAAAGGCCAAGGACTCCTGCATTGAAAAGATGAAACGCAAGATCGATTCGACAGTGGGCCGGGCCATGTATGCCATGCGGTTGGCCATCGCGGAGCCGCCCTTTGCCCACATATGCCGGGTAATGGGACTGGATCGGTTTACTCTTCGAGGACGAAACAAGGTCAACAGCCAATGGAATCTGTTCTGTGTCGTCCATAACCTGAAAAAAATCCACCGCTATGGCGAAGGGTTCGCGTAGAAAGCGGAAATCAGAAAAAAGCAGTCATGAACAGGGCAAAAAGAACATGAAAGCGACGTAAACGAGTCACGAACTGAATAGCCGGGAATAGTAAACCGGATCGCGGATAGCTCTGGGGATTTTCAAAAATGAGACCTTCCCGGCGACGCCAGGTGTCGCAAAAATGGCTTTTTCTACAGACTCGTTGTGCTGAAATAATATGAACGATAATAAATTGGCAAAGAATAAAATTATCAATATCATTGGCGCAGCATTTCTCACTTTTTTAATGCTCGGCCTTGGCCAGATATCATGTGGCAAAATTAAACGCGGAATAATTATCTATTTCGCAAGTTTTCTGCTCGCCGCCATCGCTGTATTCATTTGCACCAAACCGTTTCCTCCCTTTAACATCCTAATTCCTGCCATTATATTTATCGGCCTTTATGTTTTTGCCATCGTTGATGCCATTCTCATTGCCCGAGATCCAGAAAATACTCTCAGGCTAAAACCAATAGTTGGATATCTTATTCAGGCATACAAAATTCCGTCAGGAGCAATGATTCCAACACTTTTAATCGGTGACCAGATACTTGTTGATAAGCATATATACAAAAATAAGGAACTGTCCCGTGGGGACATTGTGATATTTCCTTATCCTGTTAAGCCTGAGCAGGATTTTATTAAAAGAGTTGTGGCATTGGGCGGAGATACTTTTGAAATAAAGGGAAAACAAACTTACCTAAACGGCAAGCTTTTGCAAGAACCTTATGCAATCCATAAAGACCCCAAAATTTTTCCCGCAGAAGAAAACCAAAGAGATTTTTATGGCCCAATAACGGTCCCCACTGATTCAGTGTTTGTTATGGGGGACAATCGAGACAATGCTTATGATAGTCGTTTTTGGGGGGTAGTCAAAAAAGACACAATTAAAGCCAAAATAATCAATATCTATTGGTCCTGGGACAAAGAGGCTGGTTCTGTCAGATGGTACAGGATCGGAAAGCAAATTTTGTGAACTAACCAATTGAAAATACATTGAAAGCACAACGAGTCAATTCAGGCGACGGGAAGGGACTCGGGGGCGCTGACGCGGCAAGGCTTTTGGCCCGCGCCTGATTTCTGCCGTTCGCTTCCAAATAATAAATTGACTGACGTAACCCAAAGGGTTACAATTAATACATGATCAAGTCATTTAAGCATAAAGGTCTGGAGCAGTTTTTTTACACCGGCACCAAGAAAGGCATAAAGCCGGAACATGCTGGAAAGCTGGAAAGAATATTGGACCGATTAAATGCGGCAAATGATTTAAAAGATATGAATTATCCAGGATCAAACCTGCACGCGCTGAGTGGAGACCGTAAAGGTCAGTATTCAGTAAAGGTTTCTGGTAATTGGCGTGTAATTTTCGAATTCGAAAATGGTGACGCCTATATTGTCGATTACGACGATTATCATTAAAAAAGGAGGTGGCTCATGGCTACTATGAAAAGACAACCCACCCATCCAGGCAATATACTGAAGGAAGATTATCTTATACCACTATCAATTACTATTCAGGATATGTCATCAATTCTTGGAGTTTCAAGGAAAACCCTATCAAAAATCATCAACTGTCGCGGCTCTGTTACGCCTGACATGGCTTTGCGGTTATCTCGTGCTTTTGATACAACGCCTGAACTTTGGCTGAATCTCCAGAAAAATTATGATCTTTGGCATGCAGCACATGATTCAGAATCTTGGAAAAACGTAAAACCAATTTTCCATTCCACTATGCCAAATCATATATAAATAAAGCGAACAAGCGCATGAAGAGGGACCGGCGAGCACCGGGCTCCATCGTGCAGTTGCAACATTGTCAATCCCGGCCAGGTGAGTGCAACTCCACCGCCGGCCCCTTTGCAAAGCGTTTAGCGGTTAAAAAAGCGGGGCACTCAAATGTCTCTGTCAGTAAAATTAAACGATATCATTAACGAAATGGAAATCCAATCTAATGACCATTCATACTATCTCAACAAAAAAACAGGTGAGATTGTAATGGTCACTGATGAGCATTTTTCCTTAGCCGATGATAGTGAAGACATTTCTCATTATTCGGACTGGGAGCAAGAAGCTATTCGCGTAGCAATCAATGTGCTTGAATCAGAAGAAAATTTTATTCCATTGCCTTCCAAATTTGACATACATGAGTATCAAATCATGGAAGATTTTTGCCTTTCCCTGGATGACGAGAATTTGAGGGGCAAAATGTATCGCTCAGTCAAAGGCTCAGGCGCTTTCCGAAGATTCAAGGACAGCATTTTTGAATATGGTATTGAAAAAAATTGGTTCCAACATCGCAGAGAAGCGTTCAAACGTATAGCTGTTGATTGGTGTGAGGGAAACGACATTCCATACACAGAGGAATGAAACGCCTGGGGGCATAGGGACATCCTTAATATTTTAAGCGCCCGCAGGCACATCCCGCCAGATCTCACACCAGCCAGTCCCCGGCGTCTCTGCTGAAAAAATCGGCCAGCGGAATGCCCGGTCCGCCTGCCAGCAGGGCGCGGGCCTCGGGGTAGCGGGCGCGGAAGCGGCTCAGGCCGGAGGTCTTGGCGCTTCTGCCGCTTTTTACCTCGATGGCCCAGATGTCGTTTCCCCTGGCGACTACGAAATCCACCTCATGGTCCCTTTCCCGCCAATAGGTGACGGTATATTCCACCGAATTGAGGCTGTTGCACAGATGGCCGCCCACCGCGTTTTCCACCAGCCGTCCCCACCAGATCGTGTCACCCAGGGCATCGGTAAAATTCCGGGTGGAAAGGGCGTTCACCAGGGCATTGTTCCACAGCACCAGCTTGGGGCTGCTGCCGCGCTTGCGTTGTCGGCCCCGTGAAAAGAGTTCCAGGCCGCTGGCCAGGAAGGCGGCCTCCAGCAGTTTCAGGTAGTGGGCGAGGGTGGGTGTTCCCGTGCAGCCGGCACCCTGCTCATAAGCTGCCGGCGTTGCCGGGTTATGGATTCCGGCTCAACACCCTACCGGAATGATATAATTTTCGATTTCAATAGAGACGGATCGGAAGCCGATTTATATGAAAGTCTCTTTCCTGTCTTGTTGTGCCGACCGGAACGTAGGAGCGGGCCATGCCCGCGACCTCAGGGGTTGCGGATATTCTAATCGCGGGCAAGGCCCGCTCCTACGCCGCGTGACTTTCATGCTTCGTTGTTCCCGCTTGCGGAGATGGCGGTTAGCGTCAATCTCCCGCAGTAAAGTTTCGGATACGATGTGCCCCATTGGCAATTGCCGCAGGGGCGATGTGAAACCATACAAAATTATTTCTCGCCGGTTATCTTTACTGGACCCCGGCGAAAAGCATGCCGGGGTGACGACTTGAGGAAGATTGACGCTCATCAGGAATCGGTAACTTTATTCCCTAACCTCGAAAACCAGCTTTTCCGCCGAGATGTTGTTGTGTACATCGGTAGTCTGCACGCGCACCTGATGCGAACCCGGCGTCAGGTCGTCCGGCACGGCGCAGGTCCAGACATGGGTTGAGCCGGTGGTCTGCAGAAATGTCGGCAGGGGCTGGGGCGGCGCCGGTAACTGCGTGCCGTTCCACAGGGTGAAGCCGTCCGTGTAGCGGAAGACGTAGGCCTGGGTGCGCAGGGCGAACGGATCGGCTGTGTTTTGGTCCCGCAGTGCCGGTTCCGGCAGGCGGTCGTCATACTGGCAGGTGACCTGGGAGGCGGTGGAGCCGTTCCAGACATTGGCCACCAGGGCCAGGTTCGGGCTGGTCAGATCCTCCGGGGTCAGCACCCGCTGATCGCCCAGATCATGCAGGGTGACGGGAGGGGCTGCCGGCCGCGTGGCGGGATCGCTGTTCTGCCAGGTGCGCAGCGCCTCATACCAGGCGAGAAACGAATCGGTGCGCAGGGAAAGATTCATCTGCCTGTCCGCGGCCAGCCCTGAGGCCTTAAAGCTGTCCGTATACTGGTTGCCGTTGAACTCGATGATCATATGGCCTTTGGGGCCGCCGTCGCGCTGGTAGGAAAAGGGCACGCCGGCGTCGGTGAAATCGCCGCTCCACCAGGAACCGCAGGAAGCGCCGACAATGATCTGGCTAATGGGGGTCGGCTGGCCCCAGCCCTCTTCCTCATCGCCGGGCTGGAAATGTTCCAGGGTGTGGGTGTGGCCCCCCCAGGGACAGCACCCGGCGGCCGGCCAGCAGCTCGTAGATCTCCTCGCGGTTGTTCACCTGGTGGTTGGCGGCCAGCCGGTCGATATAGGAAACCAGGGGGATATGCATGTTGAGCACGATCAGCCGGTCCTTCGGCACCTGGCGCAGGTCGTTGATCAGCCACTGCATTTGGGCGTCGTCAATCTCGCCGTGGTAGCTTGATGAAAGCGTGGAGGGGTAGACGATGGAGTCCAGCACCACGAAGTGGACCCGGCCGTAATTGAACGAATAGTAGGCCGGCCCGTACTGGCTCTTGAAGGTGTCGAGGGAATGGGCGTCGTCCGGGGCGTCCAGGTTCATGTCATGGTTGCCGGCCGTCAGGTAGTAGGGGATGCCCAGCTCCTTCATGACCGAGATAAAGCGGGGGTAGAGCGAGAGTTTGTCGCCGATGTTGTCGCCCAGGGTGACGGCCACCACGGCGTCGCTCTCCGCCACTTCCTTGACCGTGGTGTCGCGGAAATAGGCAAGCTCGGTGTCGTTGTATACTTGGGTATCGCCCAAAAAGACGGCCTTGAAGGAATCGGATTCACGCACTTTGTGCAGGGGGAAATCGATGCTGGCCGGCAGCGGGCCGGTGGGCGCAAGCCCTGGATACTGCTGGATCTCCGGCGGCGAGCCTGCCGGCTGGTGGATGTAAAAGAAACGGGGGATATTGTTTTCGCCGAGCGGCGGGGCATAGCCCGCCGGCTTGCTGACAAATACCGCCATCTCGTCATAGGCGGGCAGGGTATAGCGGCCCTGGCCGTTGGTCTGCACCACTTCATGACTGTTGGATACGCTGACTCCGGCGATACCGGGCTCTCCTTTTTCCCGTAAGCCGTTGCCGTTTTTGTCCCAGAAAACCGTACCGCTGATGTCCTGGGCCGCCGCGGCGAGCGAAACATTGCCCAGCAGCAGGGCGGCGCAGGTGATAATGGTTGCCTTGTTCATTTTCTCTCTCCTTGTCTGTTGGTGATGGTGGTTTGCACCCGGTGCACGATGCGGACAGAGGGCCCTTCCGCCGGTATCATCTGCAGGGCGCGCCACCGTTTTTCCTGTCTCACGCATGTTGCGGCTCCATCCCGGGAAAATGATGCCGAGTGCGCGGGAAAGTTAGTAAAAATTTAAAGGTCGTATGTTAGGATTTGATAAATGAAGGGATAAAAAAAGGATAGCAGGCGGTTATCATTTCATGAGCGGTTGGTTAGCCGCGGCATATCATCCCCGGAAAACCGCGGGTCCCATTTGACGGCCGGCCAGGGCACCAGATAAAAGAAAAAGAGCAAACAAGGGTGAAAATGTTGATTTCTTACCAAAAAATGCCAAATTTTTCTGGTGTATAGCCCCCCTGTCCTTTACAATTATTTCCGGGGCGTCTTGAAAAGTTGGTGGAAGTTGGCATATCCGATGAGCCGTTGTAAAAAAATACTGCAACATCCCATGCGATGCCCGACATAGGGGCGGTTACGAAATGATGCAAACTGTGATGGTTATTTTGTAACGGCCTCAACAAATCGCCTTACTGATAAGTTGGAAAAAAGAAATTTTCATTTCATGACTGATGCCAGTTTGCATAACAAGGGAAAACTTGCGGACATTTTTGCCAGAATCAACATGAGTGAACTTCCCGCCATGTCTGTGCATGTGCAGGAACTCCTTGCCCTTACCGGCAGCAAAAAAAGCCAAAGCGCAAACTATGATGATCTGGCCCGGATCATTCTGAAGGATTTTTCCCTTACCCACAAAGTTCTGCAGATTGCCAATTCGGCCTACTACGCCCTGGGGCAGAAAGTTTCAACGGTTTCCATGGCCGTGGCCGTGCTCGGTTTTGATACGGTGCGGGACCTGGCCATCGGCATCGCCCTGCTGGACGATTTTATGAAGGCCGGAGTCAATACCGAGGAGATCGGCAAACTTCTGGCCCGTTCATTCATGGCGGCCTTGCTGGCCCGCAGCATTGCGGAGTCCAGATATCTGAAGGTGCTGCCGGAAGAGGCGTTTATCTGCGGCCTCATGCACGATCTCGGCCGGGTCATTTCCTGCATCTATCTGCCCGTCATGTATCGGGCCATCCATGAGAAGACCGGCAGCGGGATGACGGAGGAGGAGGCGGCCATGTCGGTTCTCGACGGCCTGACCTACGCCGGCGTCGGCCGCGAGGTTGCTATTTTCTGGAATATGACGGAAAGTGTGATAAAGTGTATGGAGCCTGATCCCGCTCTGCCGGAAGAGGCGCGCGATGCGGAAAAATATCTGCACGGTATCGTTGATTTCAGCAACCGTTATGTTGACTGTCTGTTGCGGCAGCAGAATATTGCGCCATTGATGGACAAGTATGCCTTCCCGCTTTCTCTTGACGAGGAAGAGGCGGTGGAGATGCTGACTGACGCCACCAGGGCATCCGAGGCGATTTTTGACTCCATCCGACCGGAGATACTCAAATTTGATTTCTGCAAACGGCTTGAGGAAATCCAGGCCCTGTATGCGGCGGAGGAGCCTGTTGCGCCGGTAAAGGGCGTAAAAAAAGATTTTTGGCAGGAAATCACGAACATGGTAAAGGGTGATTTCCGGCTTAATGATTTTTTCGTGCTGCTGCTGGACGCCCTCTGGCAAGGGATCGGTTTTGACCGGGCGGTTTTTGCCATGATCCAGAACCGGGGCGACGACAAGGTGCTGGTCGGTCAGCTGGGCCGCGGCGATATTTCCCCGGCCCAGGTGAAAAAATTTGAACTGGTTCTTTCCCGCGCCTTGCCTGACGTGCTGCAGAAATCCTTGTCCATGGGGCGGGACATCGCTCTCGGTTCAGATAAGGTTGCCGTGCTGCCGGAAGAACTGCAGTATCTTGCGCAGGAACGGACGGTCTATCTTTTTCCCCTGTGTCTCAAGGGAAAAGGAGTCGCCCTGCTCTATCTCGACAGAACAAAAGAAAAGCCGAAGCTGCAGAAGGATGAAGTTGAGGATGTCAGAAAGCTGAGGGATTTTGCCGCAATGACAATTGAAATGAAACGAAAAAAAGAATAGGTCATGAATATGATGATGTATATCGGTTGGACGACGGTTTCTTCCCGGGAAGAGGCGGACAAACTGGCCAGGGAAGCGGTGAACGAGCGGCTGGCTGCCTGTGCCCAGATCGATGGGCCGATCCGTTCTTTTTATCTGTGGCAGGACAAGCTGGTGGATGAGGAAGAGTACCGCATTACTTTCAAATTCCTGGCCAGGAATGCCGGCAAGCTCGAAATGTGGCTCAAGGAAAACCATTCCTATGAGATGCCGCAGTGGATCACGGTGCAGACCGAACACGTCATGGCCGAGTATCTGCAGTGGGCCAAAGGCAATATGCAGTCGGATCATAAAAGGGCCATCGAGCTCTCCCGCCAGGGTTCGGAATTTCTGAAAAAAAGGAACTGGAAAGAGGCGGAACACGCCTTTCTGGAAGCCCTGGAAATCGACAGTGAAAATTCCTACGTTCTGGTCGGGCTTGGCGATCTGCATCGGGAAACAGGGAAGTATCATAAGTCGCTTGGCTTTTATGAAAAAACCCTGGAGGTGGACCCGCTGAACATGTTTGCCCTGCGCGGTGTCGGCGATGCTTACCGGGGACTGGGCCAGGCGGGCAAGGCGATTTCTTACTGGCAGCGCTATCTGGAGCAGAATCCCGACGATATTCATGTGCTGACCAGGCTGGCCGATTCCTATGTCAAGATCGGCAATTTTTCCGAATCGGAAAATCTTTATCTCAAAGCCCTTTCCCTGGACGGCACTGATAAATATGCCCTGCGCGGCATCGGCAATCTCTACTATAAGCTGGCGGACCATGACAAGGCCCTGTCCTATTTTGAAAAGTTCATTGAACTCGATGACACTTACATCGCCGTGCTCACCATGGCCGGCAATATCCACCGCCGCCGCAAGCAGTATGAAAGGGCGGCCTTCTTCTATGAAAAGGCGCTGAAGCAGGAGCCCTGGAACATCTTTGCCCTTTACGGCATGGGGGATTCGCAGCGGGGGTTGAAAAATTATGAGAAATCGGTCGCTTCCTGGCTGAAAATCCTTGAAAAAGAGCCTCACAACCAGAACCTCCATTCCCGGGTGGGCGATGCGCTGGTCATTCTGGATAAGCTGGATGACGCGCTGGAGCATTACAGGCGGAGCATGAAGATCGGTTTTGATCAGTTTGCCCTGCTCGGCATGGTGCGCGCCCACCGGCTCAAGAAAGAGCTGGCCGAAGCGGAGAAATGCTGCATGCAGCTCCTGGAAACGAAGATATGGGTGATACCGGCAGGGCTGCTGAAATACGGGCCAGACTATGATGAAAGCTGCAGGGCCTTGGCTATGGCTTTGCGCAGGGCGGGGTGCGGATGGTCGCTGTGGGCCAGGAGAAAGTTTCTGCTTGCCTCGTCATTGATTCTGCCGAGATGCTCCACGGCCAGGATGGTGGTAAGGTTGCACTGCCGGTCCGGGATATCGAGGTTCTCATCACTGTTGATCATATCGAAGAGGATTTCCCGCACATCGGCATTTTCAATGCCGGTTAACGCCTCCATGGCCCAGGAGAGAATGGTCGGGTCCGGATGAAAGAGATACGGGCAGAGGATATCGATCAGGGCCGGATCCTTGAAGCTGCCCAGGGCCATGATGATGGCGCCGATGACCTCCGTGTCGGTGCTGGTGCGCAGCAGCTCTGAAAGGGCGGGGACCGCCGACCTGGTCTGGGATTTCATGGCGCGGCGGATGCTGAGCAGCTGGATGCGGTAGGATGGATGGCGGATTCCTGCCCTGATCCATTCCTCGTCGTCTTTCATGAGACTGAAAAGGGTGTGATAGATCATCTCGTGGGTGGCCTGCTCGCATTTTTTGGCGGCCAGCAGGTCAAAAAGCGCGGGAATGGCCTCTTTTTCCCCGCCCTCCCTGAGGTCATCCAGGATGACCATCTGCTCCAGCATTTCTTTCTCGGTAAATCCCTGCAGCGCGTCCATGCGTGCCTCCATCATCGCAATTCCCCTTGCCGGTCGGCGCGGGAGAAACCGGCTGGGGCACAGAGCCCGGCGAAACCGGGAGAATCCTGTGCCCCTGTGCCGGGTGATTTTATAAGCTGTCCGTCTTTTTCAACATGATGATCGCCCCCTGGTAGGAAACAACCAACAGGACAATCCAACTGAATATGAGTAGTACGTTCATGGTGTTTCTCCTCGGATTTGGAATGGATCAATACATCTCGTCCGGACTTTCGTTCTGCAGCTCGGCCATGCTCAGCTTCCTGCTGTCCATCTGCTTCCAGACATAGGCGATATAGGCCAGCACAAAGGGAACGGTCAAGGCCACATAGGTCATGGCCGTCAGGGTGTAATGGCTGCTTGAGGCATTGAAGATGGTCAGGCTGCTCTGCGGATCAAAAGTCGACGGGTAAAAGGCCGTATTGTTGAAGCCGGCCAGGAAAAAAACGGCCAGGCCGACCAGGACGGTGCCGATGCCGGCATACCAGATGCCGCAGTTTTTGGCCTTGAAACGGGTGAGCACCACCCCGTAGATAACCAGGACCAGACCAAGAAGAAGCAGGAGCAGGGTCACCGGGTTGCCGAACAGGTTGCGCAGGTATTTGCCGTTCTGCAGAAAGATCTCGCCGGTGTCCGGATTAACGGCATGGCCCGGCATGAACAGCAGGTTGACCAGGACAAAGAGCAGGAAGGGCAGGGACCAGAGGAAGCTCTTCCAGCATGATTGCCGGCAGCGGTCGGTCAAAGGCTTATGGTCAATATTGTTGACCAGGTACATGGCGCCGAGCGCCCGGGCGTTGAAAACCAGAAAGAGGCCCAGGGAAAGATTGAAAAAGTTTCTGGCCGCCTCCAGGCCCCGATAGGGGGTCTGCCAGGTTACCTGGTTATACTCGTTCAGGGAGAAGCTGGAGCCGGTGAAAAAGGTGCCGACCGCGGCGCCGATGAGCAGAATGCCGACACTGCCGTTGATGAACAGAAAAGACTCATAGGTGGCGGCGCCGAGAAAATTGTTCGGTTTTTTCCGGTACTCGTAGCTGACGGCCTGAATAATAAAGGTGAACAGGATGAGCATCCACACCCAGTAGGCGCCGCCGAAGCTGGTGGCATAAAATTTGGGAAAGGCGGCAAACAGCGCCCCGCCGAACAGCACCAGGGTGGTAAAGGTCAATTCCCATTTGCGGCCGAGGGAGTTGATGATCAGCGCCTTTTCCTCATCCCCCCTGGGCACGGTGAAGAGCAGGGTCTGTCCGCCCTGGACAAAGGTGAGGAAAAGAAAGAGGGAGCCGACCAGGGAGGCGATGATCCACCAGATGGCCTGCAGGGTCGAATAATCAAGATTTCCGATCATGTTAGTTTTCCTCCGGTCCGATGTTGATCTGTTTCAGCATGATGCTGATCTCGGCAATCATCAGCAGGGTAAAGAGGCCGAGAAAGACAAAGAACGTGGTCTGGACGGCGCCGGTGCTGAGCCTGGTGTTGGCCACGGTGACCGGCAGCAGTCCCTGGATGGCCCATGGCTGCCGGCCGACCTCGGCCAGCACCCAGCCGGCCTGGGAGGAAATGTAGCCCAGGGGAATGCAGAAGAGGCCGAGGACCTGCAGCCAGCGCTGATAGTCCAGGGTGCCCCTGGCCTGAAAATAGAGAAAAAGGAGAAAAACAAGCGGGAAAATCGCGCCGGTGATGACCATGATATGAAAGGCGTAAAAGGTGATGCCGACAGGAGGCACGGCTTCGGCAGGCGCGCGCAGATAACCGTAGCCCAGATGGTCGGCAAAGTCCTGGAAATCTTTCAAAGTCGTCTCAGCCAGGGCGGTATTGCCTGCTTTGCGCGCCTCCTTGTAGGTACGCAGCAGTTCCACCGCGATCCTGCCCTTTTCAATCCGTTCAACGGCGCCCATGATATTGTGCTCCTTGTTGCCGAATACCAGGTCATTGATCCCCGGCACAAAAGAGCCGATTTCCCGGTTGGCCAGCAGCGACAGCAGGCCCGGAATCTTGATCTCCATGCCACACGGCTGCTGGTTGTCGCCTGGCTTCTTGGCGCTGTTGATCAGACCGGCGGCAACGAGCGGGGCGTTGGTCTGGCCGTCGAACAGGCCCTCCATGGCCGCAAGCTTCATGGGTTGCCGCTGGGCGACGCTGTAAGCCGCCTCATCACCGGTAAAACCGACATAGGCGGCGGAAAGCAGGCCGAACACCGAGGCGACGATAATGCTTCTTCTGGCCATGGTCTGATGCCTCTCCTGCAGGAGATACCAGGAGGAGACGCCGACGACGAAAAGCGAGGCCAGCAGAAAGCCGGAGCTGGTGGCATGGGTGAATTTGCTGATGGCCACCGGCGAGAAGAGGATATCCCAGAAATTGTGCATTTCAAAGCGGGCGGTGTCCGGATTGAATTTCATGCCGACCGGGAACTGCATCCAGCCGTTGGCCACGAGAATCCACAGGGCCGAAAGATTGGAGCCGATGGCCACCATCCAGGTGGAGAAGAGATGAAAGCCTTTGGAAACCCTGTTCCAGCCGAAGAACATGACGGCAAAAAAGGTGGCTTCCAGGAAAAAGGCGAAGATGCCTTCAACCGCCAGGGGGGCGCCGAAGATATCACCCACCATCCAGGAGTAATTTGACCAGTTGGTGCCGAATTCAAATTCCAGAATGATGCCGGTGGCAACGCCGATGGCAAAGTTGATGCCGAACAGCGTCATCCAGAATTTGGTAAGCCGTTTCCACTCTTCATTTGCCGTGCGCACGTAAATGCTCTCAAAGAACGCCACCAGAAAGGAGAGTCCCAGGGTAAGCGGGACAAAAATCCAGTGGTACATGGCGGTGAGAGCAAATTGGGCGCGGGCCCAGTTGACCTGCGACAGATCGATTTGTTCAACCATTTATAACCTCCGCTGTTTCTAGTTTAGATTCCAAGTCGCCTTCAACCCAATACCTTTGTCGGCTGCGCTGTGCGGCTCCTCGCCGTACTCCATGTACTGTCTCGTCGCTGCGCGCTTGCCTTCGCGGTCTTGGGCCGAATACAACTTGGAATGGGGGAGCCGGGTGATGTTTTCCAACACATGGCCGGCCCTCTCCTCATCATTTGTAAAATGTGTTTCCAGATAGTTGGGGAAAAAAAAGAGCTTGAGTATGGCAAACATGACAAACAGTTTAATGAAAATAATCACCCACAGGCGGCGACCTGTTTTCATGGACCTGAATCCATCGATATAGAAGAGAAGAATTCGTTTAAGCATCTTATTAATTGATAATAGTTATTAAAGTGTAAGAGAAACTATTAAAAATCAACCGGCTTGTCAAGTAGAATCCTATTTCAGCAATAAAAAAGTCAAGAAAAAAAATAGGATAAAGCGTTTTGACCGGGGCGTTGCCCGCCGGCGGCGGGAGGGAGAAAAGGGAAAAGCGATGCTGCAACGGTGTGCAGGCAGTGCTATCCTTCGATGGTGTATTCCTTGATCTTGTAGAGGAGGGCGGGCAGGCTGATTTCGAGCAGGGATGCAGCCTTGGTCTTGTTGCCTTTCGTCTCGGCCATGGCTTTGGTGATCAGTTGTTTTTCCAGCTTCTTGGAGTTGCTCTTGATGGAAAATTCGTCCCAGAAAAAAACGTCGTCGCGCACCGGGCCGCTGCTTTGCCGCAAGAGTTCAGGGGGAAGGATTTCCATGGTCAATATATCCTTTTCAGCCAGCACCATGCTCCGTTCCACCACATTTTCCAGCTCGCGGACATTGCCGGGCCAGTTGTAATTCATCAGCCGCTGCAGGCAGTCGGCATGCACTTCCCGGATGTTCAGGCCGAGGCGCTGATTGTACTTCTGCACAAAATGCTCAGCCAGCAGCGGAATATCCTCCCGGCGGTCGCGCAGGGGCGGCATCTCGATGGTCAGCACGTTGATCCGGTAGAAGAGGTCTTCGCGGAACAGGCCCTTGTTCACCATATCCCCGAGATTTCTGGCCGTGGCCGTGATGATGCGGACATCGACCTTGACCGTCTTGCTGTCGCCCAGGGGGCGGATCTCGTCTTCCTGCAGAGCGCGCAGCAGCTTGACCTGCAGGGACAGGGGCAGCTCGCCCATCTCGTCCAGAAAAAGGGTGCCGCCGTCCGCCTCTTCAAAAAGCCCCTTTTTCACCCGGTAGGCATCGGTGAAGGCCCCCTTGACGTGGCCGAACAGCTCGCTTTCAAGCAGGGTTTCCGGGATGCCGCCGCAATTGACGGCAATCATCGGGTTGTTGGCGCGGCCGCTGTTATAGTGGATGGCCTTGGCGATCAGCTCCTTTCCCGTGCCGGATTCACCGGTGATCAGGATGGAGGTTTTAAAATCGGCAATTTTCCGGATCGTCTGGAAAATTGCCTGCATTTTGTGGCTTCTGGCGATGATGTTCGCGAAGCTGTATTGGCGAGGGGCATCCATATTTTTTAACGTTTTCGTCGAGTTATTTGCTGGAATGTGAAAATTATGGGGCGTGCCGACCGGCGCTCTGCCTCAGGACGGTTGCATCCGGCGGCCTGATTTTATACTATCAAACAATACCACAAGCGCGTCCGGGAGTAAAAGGGATCGTAAGCCGCTGTGAAAAATAATATCGTCGTCCGGCTGGAAGAAACGGCGTAAGGGCGGCAACGAACGGCGCAGCAATGAAGCGGTCAGTATAAAACCGTTGCTATATAAGATTGGATCTGCGGTGCAAAAAAGAGATAGAGCAGGGCGGCCGCCGCCAGAAACGGGCCGTAGGGAATGACCGTCTGGCCGCCTTTTTTCTGTTTGATCATGGCCCCCACGCCGGCCACGGTGCCTAACAGCGAACTGCTGAAAATGACAAAGGGCAGCGACTGGTAGCCGAGAAAGGCGCCGATCATGGCCAGCAGTTTGATGTCCCCGCCGCCCATGCCCACCCGCTTGGTTAACAGATAGTACCCATAGGCGATGATGAAGAGGATGCCGCCGCCGAAAAGAATGCCGAGTCCCGAGTCGATCCATGTCAGGGAGGGGTTGAGGAAGGAAAACCCGAACCCCAGGATGACCCCCGGCAGGCTGATGATGTCGGGAATGATCTGATGCTTGAAATCAATGACCATGATGACGAGCAGGGCCGCGGTAAAGAGAAAAAAACCGAAAAAAGGCCAGGGGAAGGGGAAGAGAAAAAACAGGGCCATGGAAAAAAGACCCATGGCCAGTTCGATCATAGGATATTGCCAGGAAATGAGGCATTGACAGGCGCGGCATCTGCGGCGGAGAATGATGAAACTCAGCAGGGGGATGTTGTCGTACCATCTGAGCGGTGTTTTGCATTGCGGACAATGGGATGGGGGAAAGACCACCGACTGGTCCGGCCGGGGAATGCGGAGAATCGCCACATTGAGAAAGCTGCCGACAATGATGCCGAAAAAAAAGGATAGGAAAAAGCCGGGATGTACCGTCATGTCTTTGTCTGCTATGAATGGATTGCCGATGGTCGGGGTCGAGCTTGCAGCTTGCAACAGAGAAAAATTATTGGTAAGAATACCACAAAATGCAATTATGGCATACAATGAAAAAATGTGACCGATTCAGATGGCAGCTTCCAAGGAGAAAAAAGTGATTCAATTGTCCATCGATGAGTCAATCAAACGGCTCAAGGTAGAAATTATTGCGCAGGACTGGGGGCTGAGCGAGAAGAGGATTGACCTGCTGGAGGCGGCTTTTGCCTGCCTGAAACAGCGGTTCAAAAACCGCAAGGCGGCGCATGCCATCCTGATCATGGCCGGCAGCGTGCTCGATTATGTGAAGAGAAAGGGGGAAAGCACCCCTTCCGAATCCATTGATTTTCTCAAGGAGGCAATGGCCCACATCGTCAATCTGTACGAGGCGGACGAGTTTGATCCCGAAAAGGATGAAAAACTTTTCAAGGGGCTCTATTTCCGCTTCAATTCCCTCAAGGAGAAGATCAAGGCGGGCAGCGTCCCGGTGGCGGCCGCGGAGCTGCCAGGCGGCCCAGCCAACATCGGCGCAGGGGGCGGCAGGTCTGTGCCGGAAGATGACTTTGAAGAGGACGCGTTGATCCCGGAAAATATCGATCAGCTGCGCAAAAAGGTCCTTAATTTCCGGGAAAACGAGTTTGACCTCGACCGCTCCGAGGTTGACCGGCTGGTGCATGATCTGCAGGCTTCCCTGGAAAGGGCCGAATATGTGGGAGAAACAATCCGCCAGTTGCTGGCCGAGCTGATGCGGGTCAGGGAAAAAAGCAGAGCGGAAGAAAGCCGTGAAGAAGAGCGAGGCCCGGCAAGAGAACAAACCGGGCCGGAAAACCCTCCTGAAAGAGAAAGGGTTGCCCCGGCCGGCGAGGGTGAGGAGAATTCGGTAAAGAATTGTCCGGCCACTGAGCTGCGGGGTGTTTCCCTGGCAGGTTCGCAGGTTTTCATCCAGGAAAACGCCATTTCCATGATTCGGCAGGTGGCCAAGGAAAAGCAGCAGGGATATTTGAAAAACAGCTATGTGCCGCTGAAGGATTTCGGTACCTTTTTCAAACGGTTGTCAAGACAGTTCAAGGGCTCGCTGGCAAACATTCCTGACAAGAAACTGAAAAAACTTACCCTGCCGATCATGGTTCCCACCGGTCTTATGCTGGAAGATATCCCGGATGAAAATGGGCTGCATATGGTTTTTGTGGCCAATGGGCAGTGGAACGGGGTGATCGCCTGCTCTGAGGTGGCCAAGGATACCGTGACCATGGTAAAGTTTAAAAGCGCCAAAAATGGGGATTTTGTCGGTTTCGGTTATGCCGACGACGGCCGGGAACTGCCGCTGCTGAATGTCGTCTCGATTTTGCGCCGGGAAGGATTTCTGACAATGGTATAATTTTGGTAACTACTCGATGGTCTGACGAGGTTTCGTGCCTCAGCAAACGGGAAATTCCCTCTGCGGCCCCTTTGGCCATCCGGGCGTTTTTCCAGACTTTTTACGGGACCATCATTTTTACACGGGGGGCAACATCATGACACATGAGGAGAGGCGCAAGAATACCCGGGTACTTTTTCATACAACCGCCTCTGTCTGTTTTGGCGGCGAGGTTTGTGAACAGCTCACGATCAGAAATCTGAGCCTGAAAGGCATGTATATTGACGGCATCACCAATCACAGTGCCGGGGAGCGGTGTGAGATCCAGCTTTTTTTGTCCGGCGCCGGCAGTGAACTGAAACTCTCCATGAAGGGCGAGGTGGTCCGGGTCGATGTTGGCGGCATGGTGGTGCATTTCAATGAACTTGATATTGATACGTTCTTTCACCTGAAAAATATTATTTATTATAATGCCGCGGACCCGGACAAACTGGTGGATGACCTGCTGGTGGCCACCTCACCTGACGGATCTTTTGTCGAGTAGCGGCGAGGAGTCTGGCATGGCGCTGTTGCAGCTTACCATCATTCCGCTCGGCACGGGAACCCCGAGCGTCGGCGAGTATGTTGCCGATATCCAACGGGCCCTGGAAAAAGAAAATGTCCCTTTCCGGTTGAACGATATGGGCACCGTCATCGAAGGCGAGGTCGGACAGCTGCTCGCCCTTGTGGCGAAAATCTACGAGCTTCCGTTCCAGAGGGGAGCGCAGCGCGTGGTGACCCAGATGGTTATCGATGACCGGCGGGACAGGCATGTTGCCATCGGCGACAAGATTGAGGCGGTGCACGCCAGGATGTGAATCGGGCCGGACCGCGCCCGCGCCTGACAGGGCTTGTGGGTGGCTCACCCTGCCCGGCCACGTGCGGCGCCTGCCGCAATGACACTTCATGAAGCAGCAACCCCGTAATCGCCTGCCGTGTCCGAACCTGAAACAACACTGGAGACGTCCCTTTTATGGTAATGAAAAAAAAGAAGCCGATACAGAAACTTCCCTTTGTTGTCCTGCTCTTTTTCCTCCTGCTCTTTCTGGCCGGGGTGATGAGCGGCGAGCCTTCCCGGGTTCTTGAACAGTCATGGCAGATCTGCCTGAGCTGCATCGGGATCGGCTGACATGGAACTGGGAAGAAAATGGGTGCAGCTGGTTATCGCCTTTCTGACCAACGGCTACTGGGGATTTCCGGCGACCCGGACCATTTACCAGGGCCCGCTCAAGGTGGTCTGCGCGCCGGGGCTCAACTGTTATTCCTGCCCGGCCGCCACCACCTATTGTCCCATGGGCGCTCTGCAGCAGCTGATGCTCAGCATCCGCTTCAACCTGGAAAACGGCCAGTATTTCCTTGGCTGGTATGTCCTGGGGTGTATCGGGGTGGTGGGCGCCTTTCTCGGCCGGCTTGTCTGCGGCTGGGCCTGCCCTTTCGGGTTTATCCAGGAGCTGCTGTATAAAATCCCCACCCGTAAATTTTTGGTGCCGCGGCCCCTGCGTTTTGTCAAATACGGCATGCTCTTTTTTCTGGTCATCCTGCTGCCCCTGGTGGTGGTCAATGAATTCGGCATGGGCATCACATGGTATTGCAAGTATATCTGTCCGGCAGGCACCCTGGAGGCCGGACTGCCCTTGCTCTGGCTGCAGCCGGAGCTCAGGCAGACCGTCGGGCTTCTTTTTTACAACAAGCTGGCCCTCTTGGTTTTTTTTCTTTCCTGGGCGGTGGTGGCGAGCCGGCCGTTCTGCCGGGTTGCCTGTCCCCTCGGGGCCTTTTACGGGCTGTTCAGCCGGGCCAGACTGGTGAAACTGCAGCTTGATCCCGCGAAATGCACCAACTGCAAGGCGTGTCATTATGTGTGCCCCATGGGGGTGAAATTTAATGAATCGCCGGAGGATGCGGAATGTATCACCTGTCTTGCCTGCATGGAGAGGGCCTGCAAATTTGACGCGATAAGCCTGACCGTGGGGGGCATCCCTTTACGGGCCGGCGAGGTACGGAAAATCGTGGTGGAGAAAACAGAGTAGGACGCTGAGGATTGGCAAGGAAACGGTTTGGGCCGGCTGTCGTTTTCGTCAAGCAGGGCGGGGTAGGGCGGTCCCCTTCAGGGGGGTGGTTCCTTTCGCCATGTGATATGCGATTGATTCTTGAATGAGAGCGTGCCGCCGTTGCCCGGCTCATAGGTCAGGGAAAAGCGGTAGGGGCTGTTCTCCAGGTCCCGGCATTCAATGGTGAAAACTATCTGTTTCCCGTCCGCGGAAGCGGAAGTTGCGGTCTTGTCGATAAAATATTCGTTCACGGTTGATTCGCTGGTGGCAAAGAGCAGCGATACGTTATTGATTTCCAGATATCGGTCCTCGTAACCGGGAGCGGAGGTGAGCCATCTGCCGATCAGATAGTCGGGAATTTCTTCCCTGGTCATATCCTTTCTGGCCGCCCAGAAAATAACAAATCCGATGCAGACGGCGATCCCGGCGAGCACCAGCGGGGTTCTGTCCGGTTTTTTTACGATTTTCTTTTTTTTTCTCATATCCGCCTCCTCTTTTCCCGCCGCCGGTTACATGCGGATCGTGCTGGTGGCCAGGGTGCCGAGGAATGCTTCCACCACATCCGGATCAAACTGACGGCCCGCCTCGTTTTTCAGCAGATCCACCACCTTGTCCTCAATCCACCCCTGCCGGTACGGCCGGCTTGAGATCAGGGCATCATACACATCGGCAACGGCGAGAATGCGGGCACTGATGTCGATTGCCGTGCCGGCGAGGCCCAGCGGATAGCCTTTGCCGTCATATCGTTCATGGTGCTGGAGGACCATGGGGATGATATCGGCATAGGCGTTGATCGGTTCGAGAATCTTGGCGCCGATGGCGGAATGGTCCTTGACCTTGGCATACTCCTCTTCGGTCAGTTTATCCGGTTTGTCGAGGATGGCCAGCGGCACGCCGATCTTGCCGATATCGTGCAGCAGTCCTCCCCGGTAGAGCGTTTGCACCTGTTTGTCATCCCATCCCATGGTTGTCGCGATTTTAACGGCCATTTCCGCCACCCGTTCCGAATGGCCGGAGGTCCAGGATGATTTCGCATCAACGGTGCGGGCCAGGGCCTCAATGGTGCCCAGGGTAAGATGCTCCATGTCCTCGATGAGCCGGGCGTTGGACAGGGCCACGGCCAGCTGGTCGGCGAGGTGGCGGGCCTGCAGCAGCTGTTCCTCGGCAAGCGGCCGCTGTCCGGTGGTGCCCAGGGTCACAAAACCGGCCAGCCTGCTTTTCAGAAATACCGGCAGGAGATGGAAGGTGTCCATGCCCTTGTCGGTAAAGGCTGCCAGGTGGGCCGGGGTTGTTTCCGGTCTGTCGCACAACAGAGATTGGCTGGTGCCGGCCAGCAGCCGGGCCTCATCCCCGGAGATTTTGATGGTCTCCATGGCCGGTTTTTCCTGCTGGTGTTTTTGCAGGGAAAAAAGCTGGGCGGTATTTTCCTGCAGCGGGTTGATCAGGCTGAAAGCGACGAGGTCGCAGTCGAACAGATCGTGCATGTGGGTAAGGGCGGTGTTGATGATTTCGAGTTCCTCAAACTCATCCCCGCTGTTCACCGTCACCCGGCTGAGGAAATCATGCCTGGCCACGCGCCGGGTCCCTTCGGTCAAGACCTCCACGGGCGCCAGGGTGCGTCTGATATAGATCAGGCTGAGAAGCAGCACGATCCACAGGGAGAGGAGCACCACCAGCGGGAAAATCTTTTTGAAATGGGCAAGGGGGGCAAGGACTTCGGTTTTAGACTGTCCGAGCACAATCATCCAGGGCTGGGAGAAAAATTTTGATTTGAGGAAGATGGACCAGTAGCTGGCCAGATATGTTGCGTTGTTGCGCTGGTATTCAAACTGACGGGATACTTCCCCATCCTGCCGGAAGGCCACCATGTGGGCCATATTTTCCGGGACCGGATGGGAGCTGACCAGTATTCTTTTGGTCATGTCCAGGACAAAAAGTTCGGTCTGGGAGGGCAGGAAATTCTCAAAGCCGATGCCCCATACATACGAAGGGATGATCTCGCCGTACAGCAGCTGTTGTTCCTCCGTGCCTGCCTGAAACGGTTTGATGATGAAGAGGCGCGCCGGCTGATCGGCCTGGGGCTGGGCGACGATGACGGTCTTGCCTTTAACGAGATTCTCCTTTTCAATCGGGACAAGCTCGGGGGGATCAACTATCCGGTCGCCGAGAATGGGGGTAAAGCCCGCACCGGCGCTGAACCGGCTGATGGCCTTAAAGCGCTGCTTGAGCCGCTCCCCGAAATGGTCGGATGCATTGCTTTGCAATCCCGCGATCCGGGCATGGGCGGTCAGCACCTCCAGGTCGGTATCAAGCAGCAGGAGCCGTTCGTACACGGACATGCCATAGGCTTTGGTCTCTTCCTGCAGCCGTTTGTGACTTTGGAGCGCAAGCTGACGGGTGACCTGATTAAAGGAAAGGATGGTCAAAGCAATCATGGGCAGCAGCGCACAGCAGATAAACAACAGGAAAAAACGGCGTGCGACTTTGCTGCGAAGAAAACCAGAGGTAAAATTCATTTTTCTATCTCCTGATGCGCTATGCTGAAAACTCCCTCAACTTTTTCCCGCTGAGCTAATTATTGATGGATCCGTAAAACTGAAAATTAACCACAGAGAGCACAGAGCCCACAGAGATAACTAATTGTAATTAAAAACATTTTATCTGTGACCTCTGTGGACTCCGTGGTGAAAATAGACTTTTTACGAATTCATCAATAATTTGCAACAAGCCCTAAATACTGACCGTCATTGGCGCGGACAATGTCGTCCCGGCTGTTTTTAGCGGTAAACGGGGATGCGGTTTTGCCGTCTTTGCCCATGCTGTAAAGATCAAAATCCGAGTTGACCGGCACCATGAAGTGATCCTTGCGCAACTTGCCCGGCGGGGTTCCCTCCACCGGCAGATATCGATACGGATTGCCCCAGGGGTCCTGCAGCTTGTCCAGGCCGATCTCGGCCAGATTTTGCGGAAACCGGCCATATGTGCCCTGAAAAATGGTGATTTCCTTTTCCAGCAGGCGGATTTCACTGTAAACCCGCTGCAGCTGCACCCGTTCTATGTAGCTGTGAAACATCGGCGTGGCGATGGCGGCCAGGGTTCCCATGATGGCACAGGCGATCATCAACTCAATAAGGGTAAAACCGGCGGTCAGGATTCCGGACTTACAGCCCGGCCACAAGGCTGCAGGGCCTTTGCGGTGCAGACGTTTCAGGAGGGAGATGAGGGGGATAAACATCATACATTTGTATTATATGTACTGGACATTGCAAAAGCTGGGGTGCAACGAACATATGTTAAATACTAGCAAAGTTGCGGGGCGAATGCAATCGGTCAATAGAGAGGGGAGCGATAAAAGAAAGGAACAGCGAAACTCGTTGCCGGACTGTTCATCATGGGTGCCGCCGCAGTCCGGGCAGAGCGGCTGCGAGGTGTAACAGAAATGTGGACAAAAAAGAATGCGTCGGGCCCCGGAAGGCGGGGTCAGCCGTCGTGATCGCTCTGCGGCCACGGCACGAACCAGATGGCGGCGACGACCAGCAGATCCAGGGTCCCGTGAAAGGCAATGTACTGCCAGGGCCTGGCCGGTTGCAGGCTTTTACCGATCGCCTCCATTCCCGCCGGGAGCATGTCCAGGAGAGCGGTGCGGAGTTCGCCGAGGCGGAGAATCGCATCGAGATTCGAGTAGGCAAAGATAACGAACGCCACCGTCAGGAAGACTTGCAACGACCTGCTCCGCGTGAATCCCTTGCCCGAGGACATGACGCCAACCAGGCCGGTTGCGACGGCGATGTACAGATTCCAGTAACCGTTTATCGCGGACGCCCTGTCTATCGCCAATCCCAGAATGTCTTTCGTCTCCATCACCATGCCCACTCTCCTGGTGAACTTTCAGAAATGCCCTTGCGGCAGCGTGCCAGCCATTAATGGAACCGCATTATTTCTTTACGGTCAGAGGGGTATCCCGCGCCCCGGCATAGAAAACTACTATCTCGGCGGGGCCATTCCCGGTGTTCCTGCCGTGGTGCCATTTATTGACAACCTCCACGATCGGATCGCCGGCTTTGAGAAGGAGCGTTCGATCATCTTCGGTTATGACGGTCAGCTCGCCACTGAGTAAAACACCGGCATTGATCACCGGATGCTTATGCAGCGGCAAAGCTGCTCCAGCCGGAATCGTTATGCGCAGAATTGTTATTTCAGGCATCTCCTGTGGGTATGCCGGCAGGGTGCTGCCGTCCCAGCTTGATCCCGTCCTCGCCAATTCCGCCACGGTGACGCCTGGGTGATCGTCAGCGTGCCCGGTGGTTGCCAGCAATAATACCAGCCAGAGAATGCAGAGTATTTTTTTCATTGTATTTCCCTGTTCCTGTGCCGCAACGAACGCTTGCCCCAGCCGCGCCCGGCTGTTTCCCTTGGCTGTTGCGGCCCTTTACGATGGTGTCTGCTGCCTGGACCGTGAAAGCAGATAGTCGCGCAGGACGACTGCCTGGTTGCATTCGCCATCACGAGCTGAAAATAAAAGGGTCAGGCGGCCTTTTGCCGCTGCCTCAAGGAGCTGCGCCACGGCCTCGGGTTGGGCATCAAGCTCAACCCAGAAACGGCGCCTGAATTCCTCCCACTTTGATCGGTCGTGGCCAAACCATTGCCGCAAGGCCGTGCTCGGGGCAATGCTCTTCAACCATAAGTCGGCCCGTACCTGCTCTTTCGTCATGCCGCGCGGCCATACCCGATCGACAAGCACCCGAAAACCATCGGCCGCATCGGCCTGCTCGTATACCCTCTTTGTTCGAATATCGGTCATATCCCAGCAGCCCACGTTTGATTATCAGTTTGTCTTTTTACCGCGGAACCCGCGAGATCACAGAGATCATTTTCATTACAGTTTGTTATCTCTGCGGGCTCTGTGCTCTCCGTGGTTAATTGTGACGAGTTCATCGTATTTGCCCTGGCGGGAAATATGCGTTCACCGTTTGGCTGACTTCCTGCAGCCACGTTTTTCTTTGCGCTGCAGAGCTCATGACCATGATGCTGAACATTTTCCGGTAGAAGTCATGGATGCCGCATAAGGCGAAAATGCAATTTTTCCAGATGGTTTCAAGGGGATCACCGAATATGTTCTTCTCCCGTTCACTCCCGGTGTTCGAGGTATTGAAAACAAGGGCTGATCTTGCCTTCAGCAAACCATGTGGCACACCCTCGCCTGCATCACCGGCAAGAAACTCATAGGCTACTCCCGGGCGAATCACCCTGTCAACCCATCCCTTTAAAATTGCCGGGGGCTGACCCCACCAGTTCGGGTGAATGACAATAATCCCGCCCGCTTCCGCGATCTCGGCGCAGTATTTTTCAATTGCCGGCGGCAGAGGGGCATCTTTCGGAATTTCTGCCGCCACCAATATCGGGTCAAACTTTTCTGCATAGAGGTCGTGAAAATCGACCCCGTAGCCGTTTTGCTGCAACGTGTTGATTGCCGCAGCCGCAATGGCGTGGTTAAAGCTCCCTTTGTCAGGGTGGGCAAGGATGACGGATATTCTCATTTCGGTCTTGTTTCCTCCGTACTTCACATATAGCGGTTCGGGACGCCGGCAGGGCGAATGCGGCGCGCCCGGTGACCATTGGGCCGCGGCCATCAGCGCCGCAGCTTCTCCATAAATACGAGGTCAACCTGCGGCGATAATCGCTCGGTGCGAAATATTCGATAGCCAAGCCTCTCGTAGAGGCGGATATTTCCTGCGCTCCTGCTGCCGGTGAACAGTTCAAATCGTTGCACGGCCGGAAACCGCGCCTCGACAGCCGCCATCAATTGCGTGCCGGTTCCCTTGCAGCGAAAGTCCGGGTGCACGATCAGCCGGCCGATTTTGCAGGTACCGTGATGATCTGATGCCCTGACGGAGCCGATGATTTTCCCCGCGTCGCACACCTTGAGAAAGATTGTCGCGTGGAATTCTTTTTTGATTTCATTGAGGGTTTGGGTCAAGGGCGGGAGGGTCCAGTCGGAATAGATGACAGCCTCGCTTTGATATGCCAGTTTCTGCAGTTCCAGTATCTCTGCAGCATCAATTATATCTGCCCGCAATACCTGGTTCATCATTTTTTTCGGATCGGATGGATCATACAACAAAAAAAGCCCTGATTATTCAGGGCCTTTTTAATAGTTCCGGGCATGCCGGACTATGGAACTGGCGGAGAGAGAGGGATTCGAACCCTCGGTAGAGCTTTTGGCCCTACACTCGCTTAGCAGGCGAGCACCATCGGCCTCTCGGTCATCTCTCCGGAATCAGCAATAGAAATGGCGGAGGAAGTAGGATTCGAACCCACGGAACTTTCGTTCAACGGTTTTCAAGACCGCCGCCTTCAACCACTCGGCCATTCCTCCGCTTTTATGTGCGCGTTATTTACCATTTCGAAATTTTCATGTCAATGTTAGATCTTCTTTCCCTGACAGAGAAGAGAATTTTTATTCCCGGATATTAAGCCGTTGTAAAAAAATTACATGGCCAGCGAAATGTACGGAACGGCATAAAGAGCCGTAACGAGATTGAAAAATGGCCATGTTGTTTCGTAACGGCTCCTAAATGATAAATCATTTGCCACATGGCGGAGAGCACGCGCCGGAAAAAAACCGGTGTGCGCCGCGTGCTCCGCGGTCAGTCATTGCCGGGCGGCGGGAGAAGGCGTGCGATTTTCACAGATCAGCGATGGCAGCCAGGGCGTCGGTCAGTTTTTCCACGGCAAAGAGGGTCATGCCGGAAAATTTTTCCTGCGGGGCGTTTGCCTTGGGAATAATGGCGCGTCGGAAGCCGTGCTTGGCGGCCTCCTTGAGGCGCTCCTGACCGTTCGGCACCGGCCTGATCTCGCCGGCCAGGCCGATTTCGCCGAAAATAATCAGATCGGTCGGCAGCGGCCGGTCCCGCAGGCTTGAGGTGATGGCCAGGAGGATGGCCAGGTCCGCGCCGGTTTCATTCACCTTGACGCCCCCCACCACATTGACAAAGACATCCTGATTATAGGTGACAATGTCGCCGTGCCGATGCAGCACGGCAAGGAGCATGACGAGTCTGTTCTGTTCAATGCCCACGGTGACCCGGCGCGGGTTTTCCGCATGGCTCTCATCCACCAGGGCCTGCACCTCTACCAGCAGGGGGCGGCTGCCCTCCCAGATCACCATGACTGCACTGCCCGGCATGGGCTGGGACGGGCGGCTCAGAAAAATTGCCGAAGGGTTGCTGATCTCTTTCAGGCCGCTTTCCGTCATGGCAAAGACGCCCAGCTCGTTTACCGCGCCATATCTGTTTTTCACGGCCCGCATGACGCGGTACCTGCTGTCGCTGTTGCCTTCGAAATAGCAGACCACGTCGATGATATGTTCGAGCACCCTGGGGCCGGCCAGATCGCCTGATTTGGTGACATGGCCGACCAGGAAGACGGCCAGGTCGCTCTGTTTGGCAAAATGGGTAAGCGCTGCCGCTGATTCCCGCACCTGGGAAACACTGCCCGGCGCCGAGCCGACGGCTGCCGTGTGCATGGTCTGGATTGAATCGATGACCATGATCTGCGGTTGCTCCCGCGTCGCGGTGATGCAGATATTTTCCACCGAAGTTTCCGCCATGAGCAGCAGATGCTGATTCGGCAGACGCAGTCTTTGGGCGCGCATGGCAATCTGCTGCGGTGATTCTTCGCCTGTGACATAGAGCACCTTTGTATCTTCGCTGAGCCGGCAGCAGACCTGCAGCAGGAAGGTGCTTTTGCCCACCCCGGGATCGCCGCCGATGAGCACAACCGAACCGCGCACCAGGCCGCCGCCCAGGACCCGGTCAAATTCCGAGATGCCGGTATTGATGCGGGGCAGGCTGGTGAGCGCCACCTGGGAAATCGGCTGCACAGGGGAGAGTTCTCCGCTGTAGCCGCTGAAGGGGTTGGGGGCCGGAGCCGGACGATGTTCCTTGATGGTGTCCCATTCACGGCATTCGGGGCATTGGCCGAGCCATTTGCTGAAGGTGGCGCCGCAACTGTCACAGGCAAAGATTATTTTGGCTTTGCCTTCTTTCATTTAACTTTCTTAAGTTCTTTTTCGATTTCACGCAATTTTTTTTTGTAATATCGGAGGCATCTCTTGACGTAGAGGCTGCGTTGCCAGCCGGATTCAAGGCTGCCCCGTTCAATCGGCGCATCCTTGCAGGCGAGGAGGTGCAGGGCGGGCGAGAGATTCCTGTTGCTCAGACAGGCAATCTTGCTTTCATAATAGAGCTTGTAGGTCTGAATGCGGGCCAGCAGACGGCTCTTTTCTGATTTTTGCTGTACTGTTGGTTCGGTCATATATTCTCTCTGTTTTACCTTATCATAAAATATGCAAAAAAAAAGCCAGCGGAGGGTAGTTTTTTTTGAGCGACCACGGCCTTTTCGGAAAAATGGACAAAGGGTGGCTTCCCACCACACTGCGCCCCCTGACCCTCCCCGCCTTGGCAGTGGGCTTGGTCCTGCTGGGCTGCGCGGCCCACTTCCCCCAGAGCACGGCGGGCAGCCTGCCCTTCAGCGGCCGCGCGGACAGCCTGTTCCTCTCCCCCTTGGCTAAATTGCGCCCCTGTTGGAACATGAACGCTACTGGCCGCTTATCATGCGCTCGGCAAGGGCGATGATCGGCATGAGCACCTTCTGGAGGAAACCGGTATAAAAGAGCGCCAGCAGAATCAGGAAGCCGAAAGGTTCGAGTCTGGCAAAAGCCGCGGCCTGGCGGGGCGGCAGGATACCCATCAGCACTTTGCTGCCGTCCAGCGGCGGAATCGGCAGCAGGTTGAAAACCGCAAGCACGATATTGATCCAGATGCTGGCCATCACCATCTGCAGCAGGGGAAAGAGAACGGCCTGGGGAATCACGGCCGCCAAAAAAACAAGGATCTGGGCAAGCAGGCTGCTGGCGATCGCCGTCAGCAAATTGGCCGCCGGTCCGGCCAGCGCCACCCATATCATGTCTTTCAAGGGATTTTTGAAATAGCTGGCATTGACCGGCACCGGTTTGGCCCAGCCTATTTTCATGATGATAAAGGCCAGCACGCCCAGCGGGTCCAGGTGTTTCAGCGGGTTTAAGGTCAGGCGGCCCAGGTTGCTGGCAGTCGGGTCGCCCAGCCGGTAGGCGACCACGCCATGGCTGTACTCATGGATGGTGAGGGCGAACAGAAAGGGCGGCGCCAGGATGATGATCTGCTGGATGATGTTCATGGTCTATTCTTTTTGTCCCCGGCAAGCAGCGGGTACTCTTTTTCAAGAAGTTTGATTTCGTCCTCCCGGGTGCGCAGATCCCCGTCCAGTTTTTTTTCCAGCAGATGATTCAGCATGGTTTGGAATATGGGGCCGGTGCGGTAGCCCATCTTGATCAAATCTTCCCCGCGCAGGCGGGTTTTCACATGACGCAGCCGGGTGACATAGAGGGAGACAGCCTGCTTGCCCGCTTTGTTCCGGCAAAGCGCCATGGCAAAAAGCAGCCCTTCATGGCTCAGTCCCTTCAGCAGCCAGTAGATCTCGCTGGGGCAGAGGTGGGCCCGCCTTTCCAGGACGCGGACAATCCGTTTTGTCTCGACCTTTTCCTTGATTAACAGATGCGTGTATCTTTCCGGCGCCTCGAATTTCCGGCAGAAGGCGAGCAGCGCCCTGGTCTGGATGCGCGCCGTCAGGGCCAGCAGATAAACAATCCATGGCTGGCAGCTTTCGGCGAGATAGAGCAGTTTGTGCCAGGAGACGGCCCGCTGCGCCTCCTCCAGTATTTCGGCCAGCGGCGGGTCGAGAATCAGGGAATGATGCAGGAATTTCAACAGGTCGAACTGGGCCATGCGCTGGATGGCCGGCAGCGGATTCGGTTCGGAAAGGATCAGTTTGATCTCCTGGAAATAGCGGCGACCGAATTGCTGATCAAACATGTTCATCTTCACCGCATTCTTCAGCTGTTTTTCCGTCAGTTTGCCCAGCGCGAAACCCATGCGCTGTTCCAGACGGATGGCCCGGAAAATACGGGTCGGATCCTCCACAAAGCTCAAATTGTGCAGGATGCGGATTTTCCTGTCCTTTAAATCGTTCTGGCAGTTGAAGAAATCGACCAGGATGCCGAACTTTTCCGGATTGAGGTGAACGGCCATGGCGTTGATGGTGAAGTCGCGCCGGAAAAGATCGAGCTTGATGGAGCTCAACTCCACCGTGGGCATGGCGGCCGGGTATTCATAGTACTCGAGGCGGGCCGTGGCGATATCGACCTTGAAGCCGCTGGGCATCTTCACCACGGCGGTGTTGAATTTGACGTGGGTGCGGATGGTCCCCCCCACCGCCTCGGCCAGTTGTTTGGCAAAGGTGATGCCGTCCCCTTCGACCACAACATCCAGATCATAATTTTCAATGTGCAGCATCAGGTCGCGGACAAAGCCGCCCACGGCATAGGCGGTGAAATGGTTGTGGTGGGCCACCTCGCCGATGGTCTGCAGCAGGATGAGCATATCCCGGTTGAGGGATTGGGTGAGCAGATTGGTCAGGTTGCGGTTGCGCTCCCCGGAAGGCTCGCTCTGGGTGGTGTTCAGGCTGGGCAGGTAGGCCGGGTCATTGACCAGCAGGTTGAACAGGTCCGTTCTGGTAATGACCCCATCCAGGCGGCCGTTTTCCACGATGGGGATAAAGCGCTGCCGGTGCTCGATGATCAGTTCCTGGATATCGGCCAGGGTGGCGGAAGGCGGCAGGGTGGCGAATTCCGTGGTCATGAATTCGGTGACCGGCAGATGGCCGAGATTATGGAAAATCGCCTTGCTGGCATCCCGCCGGGAAAAGAGACCGAGAATGGCGTTGTCCTTCAGGACCGGCAGCATGGTGATGCCGTAGCGGATCAGGATGTCGTTGGCCTCCATGATGGTCAGTTCCGGGCCGACGGAAATAATCGGCGAGGACATCAGTTCCCAGGCCTTGCTTTCCGGGCGCACGTGTTTGTGCAGCAAGCGGATCAGCTTTTCTTCCGCCTCGATCAGGGTCATGTCGTTGATGGTGGCCGCCGCCGCCGAGGCATGGCCGCCCCCATTGAATTCCATGGCGATCATGCCGACATTGACCTCCGGGATGCGGCTCCTGGCAATGAGGTAAATCCGTTCCCCCATGCTGGCCAGGGCAAAGATGACATTGAGGTTTTCCATGCTCATGAACTGGCGGACAATGAGGGAAAATTCGTCAATGTAATGGCTGGTGGTGATGCGGGTCACGGTGATCGGAATGGACTGGATGGTGTAGGTGGTGGCGGATTTGATCAGTTCGTTGAGCAGGGTGATATCGTTGCTGGTCAGCTCGTGGGTGATGTACTGGGTAACGGTGGACAGTTGCGCCCCGCGCTCCATCAACCAGGCCATGGCCCGCAGGTCGGCGGCGGCGGTGGTGCTGAAGGTGAACGAGCCGGTATCTTCATGTTCCGCCATGGCCAGCAGGGTCGCCTCCTCCCGGCTGATGTCGATGTGCCGCTCCTGAAAGATCTCGATGAAGACCGTGGCGGTGGAGCCGACCGGCCGCACCACTTCAACGTCGCCCTTCATGTCGCCGGGGGCGTCGGGGTGGTGATCGTAGAGGTGAACCTCAATGCCGGGATTGTTGAGGCATTTTGCGAAGTTGCCGATACGCGCCACCTGCCTGGTGTCCACGACGATCAGTTTTGTTACTTTTTCCAGCTCAATATTCTTGATGCGCTGGAAATCGTAAATCATCACGGACTGGACAAAAAAGCGGCGCAGATTTTTTTCCTGGGAACCGGAAAAAACCAGCACGGCCTCGGGGTAGAGCTTTTTGGCGGCAACCATGGAGGCCATGCTGTCAAAGTCGGCGTTTAGATGCGTGGTAATGACTTCCATCAGTAGTTACGCTCCCATGCAGTCATCATGAATGAAGGGGTGCGGAAAGTAAAGAGCCATGTGGTTGAGCGGCCTTCATTCCTTTCTGGTGCTGCGGGGGTGGAATTTGCGGTGTACGGCCTGCAGGCGGCCGGTGTCCACATGGGTGTAGATCTGGGTGGTGGCGATGTCGGCGTGGCCCAGCATGAGCTGCACGGATCTGAGGTCGGCGCCCTGGGCCAGCAGGTGGGTGGCAAAGGAGTGGCGCAGCATGTGGGGGCTGATTTTTTTGGCAATGCCGGCGGCGTAGGCCGTTTCCTGGATAATCTGCCAGAAGCGGAGCCTGGTCATGGCTGTGCCCCGGCTGGTGACAAACATGGCCCTGCTTTTTTTCGCCTTGAGCAGCCGGCCCCTGCTGTGCTGCAGATAGAGGAGCAGTTTGTCCTTGGCTTCCTCGCCAAAGGGGACAAGCCGTTCCTTGGTTCCCTTGCCGAGCACCCGGACAAAGCCGGCGTTCAGGTTGAGGGCCGCCAGCGGCAGGGTGACCAGTTCGGAGACGCGCATGCCGGTCGCGTACAGCAGATGCAGCATGGCGGTGTTGCGCAGGGTGAGATCCGTTTTTTCTCCCGGGCCGGCCAGGAGCATGTCCACCTCGGCGACCGAGAGGTCAGTGGGCAGGGAGCGGCCGCTTTTAGGGATGTCGAGGATGCAGGTCGGGTCCTGGCCGATGATTTTTTCGGCCAGCAGGAAACGGAAAAAGCTTCTGAGGCAGGAAAGACGCCGGGCGTTGCTGCGGTTGGCGATGCCGTTTTTTTTACAGGCGGCAAAAAAGTCGCGGATATGGTCCGGGCCCGTATGTGGCAGGGAGATCTTTATTCTGGCCAGAAAGGAAAGAAAGGCGCCGAGATCCGCCTGGTAGGAGCGAATCGTGTTGTCTGAAAGTCTTTTTTCCGCGGCGAGATAATGGAGAAACAGATCCTGGCAATGAAGCATTTCCGCTGGAAGACTCATGCCAGGAACCCTGTTCCGGTATCGGTGCGCAGTGCTTGAATGAGGCTGAATGTTTCCCCGTTTGTTTGTCATCCGAGGAATGCGGGCATTACGCTTCCCGCTCTATACGGTACATGACCTTGCGGAGTTTGCGTTTTGCTTCCGCTTGTTTACGCCGTTTTCTCACGCTCGGTTTCTCGTAATGTTCGCGTCGTTTCAGCTCTTTTTTGATGCCGTCAAGCTGCAGTTTTTTCTTGAGCTGACGAATGGCGTATTCGATGTCTCCTCGTACCTCAACCTCGATCATGGTAACTCCGAAAAATTAAGTAAGTTAATTTGTGCAACCCGGTGGAAAAGGTTTAATTTTTAAATTCCGAAAACATAACTCTATAATCTACCGGCCGCGGCTTTGTCAATTATTTTTTGGACAACCCGGCCCGGGAAAAATCTTTCCAGGGTTGAGAATGTTGTTCGGGTCAAAGAATTTTTTTATGCCCTGCATGACGGCAAGGCTGGCCGGGTCAAGCTCCAGGGGGAGGAAGCAGGCCTTGGTGATGCCGATGCCGTGTTCGCCCGACAGCGTGCCGCCGAGCCTGATCACCTCTTTGAATAAGGCGCCGGCGGCGGTTTCGGCGCCGGCCGCCTCCTGCGGATTGCTTTTATCCAGCATGATGTTGACGTGGATGTTGCCGTCGCCCGCGTGGCCAAAGGTGAAAATAGTCAGCCCGTGGCGGGCCGCCAGCTCTTCCACGAAGAGGACCAGCTCCGGAATCCTGCTGCGGGGCACCACCACATCTTCACTGACCTTGTGCGGTTTCAGGGTAAAGGCGGCCGGGGAGACGGCGCGGCGGGCCGCCCACAGCGCCTCGGTTTCCGCGGCACTCTCGGCCCGCATGATGGCGGGCAGTTCTTTTTCGGCAAGAAATTCATGAAGCGCGGCAGCCTGGATGGCCACCGCGCCGGCATCGCCATCCACCTCGAGCAGCAGCAGGGCCTGGCTGTCCGGGGCCAGGGCAAAGGGCAGCCTGTCCCTGACGATATGCAGGGCGGTGCGGTCCAGGTATTCAAGGGTGCAGGGCCGGTGGGCGGCCAGGATTTCCGTGACCAGCGAGGTCGCCTGCCGGATGTCCCGGCACTGGACCAGAAATGATTTTCTGGCGGCTGGATAGGGGATGAGTCTGACCGTTATTTTCGTGATAATGCCCAGGGTCCCCTCCGAGCCGGTGAAGAGGCGGGTGAGGTCATAACCCACCACGCCTTTGGCGGTTCTAACCCCGGTCCGGATCACGGTACCGTCCGGCAGGACCACCTCGAGTCCGAGCACATAATCGCGGGTCACCCCGTATTTGACCGCACTCGGGCCCCCGGCGCATTCCGCCACATTGCCTCCCATGGTGCAGAATTTCAGACTGGCGGGATCAGGGGGATAAAAGAGACCACGGCATTTGACCGCATCCCGCAGATGGCCGGTAATCACCCCCGGTTCCACCACCGCCAGCTGGTTTTTTTCGTCAATTTCCAGGATGCGGTTGAGCCGGCTCAAGGCCAGAACCAGTCCGCCGGCCACGGGGAGGGAGCCGCCGGTCATGCCGCTGCCCGCCCCTCTCGGCACCACGGGAAACGGCGCGGCATTGGCCAGCCGCATGATGGCGCTTATCTCCGCCGTGTCGGCGGGAAAGGCTACCGCGTCGGGCGGGTATTCCCTGCCCGTGCCGTCATAGGAGTAACAGAGCAGCTCTTCCGGCGTTGTGGTCAGCTGGTTCTTGCCGACAATGCGCTGCAGTTTGCTGATAATTTCGCGTTTCATAGCCTTGCTAATGTAAAGGGGAAAATGTAATATGCAAGCCCAATCGGAATGATCATCAACAAAAGGGGACGATATGAATAAAAAATTACGCCTTGCCCTGCTGGCCGGCGGCAAATCAGGCGAACGCGAGGTGTCGCTGGCCGGGGCCCGGGGGGTGCTGGCGGCCCTTGACAAGGAAAAATATGAGGTGCGGCAGTATGATCCGGCGGTTGACCTGGCCAGGCTGGCGCAGGATGCGGCGGAGCTTGATGTGGCCTTTATCCTGCTGCACGGGCCGCTGGGCGAAGATGGTTCCGTGCAGGGATTTCTTGATCTGCTCGGCCTGCCCTACCAGGGTTCAGGGGTGCTGGGCAGCGCCATGGCCATGAATAAGAACATGGCCAAAATTCTCTACCGCCAGGCCGGTTTGCGTGTTGCCGAATGGCGGATGGCCTCGCCGCAGGACATGATTGATCCGGCAAGCCTGGCCGCCGGGCTGCGCTTCCCCGTGGTCGTGAAGCCGGTGGCCCAGGGATCGAGTCTGGGCATGAGCATTGTCCGTGACGGCGACGGTCTTGCCGCCGGCCTCAGGCAGGCATTTGGGTATGATAAGGAAGTGATGGTGGAGGAGTTTATCCGCGGCCGCGAGATCACGGGCGGCGTCCTCGGCAATGACAGCCTGCAGGCCCTGCCCCTGGTTGAGATTATTCCGAATAAGGAGTACGCCTTTTTTGATTATGAGGCCAAGTATAAGGCCGGCGCAAGCCGCGAAATCTGTCCGGCTGACTTTTCGGCCGAGATAACCGGCAAGGCCCAGGACTACGCGGTGCGCGCCCATCGCGCCCTGCGCTTACGGGGTTACAGCCGCACGGATATGATCGTGTCGGAACAGGGGGAGGTTTTTGTTATTGAAACCAATACGATCCCCGGCATGACCCCCACCAGTCTTCTGCCCCAGGCGGCGCTTGCCGCCGGCTTCAGCTTCCCGCAGCTCCTTGATTTGCTGATCGGGCTGGCCCTGGCCCAAAGATAATATTACTGCACCGCCCTGAGGGACTTGCCGTCAATGCGTGAAGGTTTGATGGTGTAGCCGGTGACCAGCATGCCCAGGGGGGTGCAGACATAATGCCATTCTATCACTTCGCCGGGGTAAAGCCATACCCCTTTCGATGAGGTTCCTTCCACCTCCGGACTTCTGACCCATATCGGGTCCTTCTCGCGCGTAAACATTGCATGCCCCTGACTATGTATAGGATTTCTGTATGCCGTAGAGAGTTATCAACAATAATTGACAGGAGGTAACAGCAATAAGGGTGCCATTTTTCGTTTTTCGTTGCGGACTTTGCGGGTTATTGTTTGTAGATACTTGATTTGATAATATAAAATTTGTGATCGTGGGGAGGGGGCTATTGGCTGGGCAGGCAGCGGCGCATAGTCCGACTGGGTGATATGACCATATTGTGCGGGCCGCTCACTCGCTGGAAGCCCATGCTGGTGGGGAATTTGGCGTATCCGGGGATTCAGGGGGGGGGACGGGACCAGGGATCGCCCCGTGCCGTACCTGGGAGGAAATGCGGCGGAGCCGGTGACGGCTCCGCCGGGGCAGTGCGGAAAGCGGGAAAGCGGGTTATTTTTTTCTGAACTTCCGCCGCTGCATCGCGGCCAGGCCGAAAATGCCTGAGCCGAAGAGCATCATGGTTGCGGGTTCGGGCACCGGAGCGGTTGTGCCGCGGCCCATCAGGTTGTCGTTGCCGCAGCCCATGGTGAAATGGGCCACGAACTGCTGGGCCGGATCAAGAAAGGAGAGGTCGACGCCCGCTGCGTAGTGGATGCCGCCGACCAGTCCGCCCACCGCCGCGTCGGCGAGACCCGCCGCGTAGTCGATGCTGCCGCTGCCTATCATTGTGCCGCCCGACAGATAAAGCCAGGGATTGGCCGCCGGGTCGAGCACGTTGTCCGGGATCTCGTTCTGCGGATAATAGGCGGTGATGGTCTTCACATCCGCTGTGTCAAGCCGGTACACCAGATAGGTGAGATTGGTGAAGTTCAGATCCAGGACATACTCATAGCCGAAACTGCCGGAAACGATGCTGTTGCCCGTTTTGGGAATATAGCCGGCCGGGGCTTGCGATGCGCCGTAGCTGCCGTTGGTATCAAGAAAAATATCGCCGGAGGTGAAGGTTGGATAGCCGCTTACCCCGTTTTTGAAGTTGAAGCCGCCGACCATGGTCAGGCTGTTGTGCTGCTGATAAAATGCCTCCAGGTCCCAGACCTGGCTGTTCACCATGCCCGGTTCCGTTTCCCGGTCTTCGCCGCCCGTGCCGAGGCCGGTATAGCCGGAGCCGTCATAGATGGTGATATTGTTGGCGTAACTCAAGGCAGATGCGTGGACGGCGCAAAAAAGGCAGGCGGCAAGACACAGGGTAACGGAGGTTGCGTATATTTTCATGTAAATGGCGCTCCTTGTTGAATGCGGCATTGGTGGCGAAATCGTATTTCAGCATCGTGCTGTCCCTGTTGTACTGCACTGATTGTGCCACATGATTGAGCCGAGACAATTTGTCGCAGTTTCAATGGGTTGTCTGGAGCGGGATTGTGGGGCGGGCGGCGGGTATGGCCGGCCTTTCCGTCATTTCGGACAAGTTAATTCAAAAAAGCGGAAAAGCCTGTCTGTTTTGGCGGAAAGAAGCGGATGCTTGGGTCTGCCAGGCCTTCTTTGCTTGCTGCCTTCGCATTGCCGGGGCGGGCAGCAAGCGGAGAACGCCTGGGAAAGATCGGGTTACGGATCAGGCGAAGCGGTTGGTGAAATAGGGGGCCAGCACTTCGGGCAGCCTGATGGAACCGTCTTCCTGCTGGTAATTTTCATAGATTGCAGCCAGGGTGCGGCCCACGGCCAGGCCGCTGCCGTTCAAGGTATGCACGAGGGCGCTCTTTTTTTCGCCTTTGGGGCGATAGCGGATGCCGCCTCTTCTGGCCTGGAAATCGAGAAAGTTGCTGCAGGAGGAGATTTCCCGGTATCTGTTCTGGGCCGGCATCCACACCTCGATGTCGTAGGTCTTGGTGGCGGAAAAGCCCAGGTCGCCGGTGCAGAGCACGACGACGCGATAGGGGAGCTTGAGCAGCTGCAGCACCTCTTCGGCGTCGGCCAGCAGGGATTCGAGTTCGGCGTCGGAGGTTTCAGGGGTGGTGAATTTGACCAGTTCCACCTTGTCGAACTGATGCTGCCGGATGAGGCCCTTGGTATCCTTGCCGTATGAGCCGGCTTCAGAGCGGAAACAGGGGGTGTAGGCGCAGTATTTGACCGGCAGCTCATCGGCGGCAAGGGTTTCGTCGCGGTGGATGTTGGTCACCGGCACCTCGGCCGTGGGGATGAGATAAAGATCCCAGCCTTTGGCCTGAAACAGGTCGGCTTCGAATTTCGGCAGCTGGCCGGTGGCGGTCATGGTGGCGCTGTTGACCAGAAAGGGAGGCAGTACCTCCTGGTAGCCGTGCTTCTGGGTATGCAGGTCAAGCATGAAGTTGATCAGGGCGCGTTCCAGCCGGGAGGCAAAACCTTTCAGCAGGGCAAAACGGGCCCCGGATATCTTGGCCGCCCGCTTGAAATCAAGGGAGCCGTCCGCTTCGCCGAGTTCCCAGTGGGCCTTCGGCTGAAAGGCCAAGGGGGTGGGTTCGCCCCATTTTTTCACCTCGACATTATCGCTGTCATCCTTGCCGGCGGGCACAGAATCATGACAGATGTTGGGGATTTCCATGACGATTTCCTGGAGATCCGCCTCGATCTTCGTAAGATTTGTCTCAATCTCCTTGATTCGGTCGTTCACCTGCCGCATCTCGGCAATAAGGGCCTCGGCGTCGGCCTTCTGTTTTTTCAGCTCGGCGATGGTCTGGGACACGGTATTGCGGCGGTTGCGCAGCACCTCGACTTCAGCGAGCTGCTCCCGCCGTTGGCGGTCAATGTCAACAAATGCATCGATCCGGCTGCTGGTGATGTTGCGGAGTTTGATTTTTTCCTTGACCAGGTCGATATTGTCCCGGATGAAGCGGAGTTCCAGCATGGTTTCTTATCCTTTTCTGCTGCTTTTCTTGATTGCCATGGCCGCGAAATCACGAAACAGACTCAGGGCCTTGATGCTGTTTTTGTTCAGTTTCGGTCTGCCCGTTTTGCGGTCCATATAAAGCAGGGCGATGGCCTTATTGTTGACAACGATCGGGAAGAGGTAAACGGTTCTGTCTTTGACGAGATAATGGATATTGTCCGGAAAAGCCCTGGTGGTATCGGCTTCTATGGCAATATCCTTGCACAGCTTCATGGCGCGCGGGATGGCCTGGTCCGCATTGGACATCGGCTGTTCAAAATTGCTGATATCCGCGGCATCAATGTCGCCCAGGCCAAAGCGGCCGGTCAGCACGGTTCTGGTGGCCTGGATGCTCAGCACGCACAGAATGACCCGGTCAAAGCCGATGCCCCGGTAAATGGCTTCGAGCAGGTTGGCATAAAATTCATTGAGCTGAAAGGGTCCCATCAGCGTCTCGGTCATCTCCATGATGAACTGGTTGATGGACTTGTCGGTGGAAGGCAGCTCGCCCAGTTCCTCCACTTCCTGCCATCCCTGCTTTGTCCCGTCCGCCCGCATTTCTTCCTGCCCCGGGGGGATGGGCTCAAATCTGGCGGCCTTTTCCAGTTTGCTGTGGATTTTCAGTTTCGACAGGCCGTAGCGGATGGAGTCGGAGATGTCCTGGGATGCCTCCACGCCTTTATGCAGGAGAGCCAGGGCCTGTTCCTGATTGATGGCGATGATCTCTCCGTACCTGCCCAGCAGTTCGCTGGTATCTTCCTCGTTGCAGACCATGTCGACAAAGCGGTTGCTGAAATCGGCGAGGTTCTGCAGGTAGCCTTCCGAGTCGTAACTGTTTTTGGGCTTGGCCGGGTGAATGTCCATGGAGATGACGATCTTGTGTGAGAGATTCCAGAATTTGGCAATCTCCTGGCCCAGATCGGCAAAGGTCAGATTTTCGAGCAGTTCCCGGGTCGCCGTTTCCTCCGGGATGCCTTTGGCCAGGCTGCTTTCTATCTTTTTATAGATATCGGGCATGTAGATGAAGGTGATAATCTTGCCCAGATTGTGGAGAAGCCCGCAGATAAAGGCCTCTTCCGGCAGCACGTTCAGTTTTTTTTCGTTGACCAGGTCCCGGCACTGCAGGGCGCTGAGAAAGGAGCGGGTCATCAGCTTGCTGATGCCTTCTTTTTCGACCCCCGCCTTGATGAAATTTTCAAAAATGGCGATGCCGGTGGCCAGGTCCCGCACCGCGTCAAAGCCGAGAATGGTGACCGCCTTGGAAATGGAGCTGACCGGTTGGCCCAGCGAGTAATAGGCGGAATTGACCACCTGCAGGACCTTGTTGGTCAGGGAATAGTCTTTCAGGATGACGCGTGACAGGTCGTAGGATGTGCTGCGGCTGCTGTGTACCAGAGAGATGAGCTCCTGCACGTGGCTTGACATGGCGGGCAGCGCGTTGATGTTCATCTTGGCAAAGATTTCCGCCAGTTTCCCTGATGCGGGGTTTTTTGATTCCGTCATTTTACCTTTGGATATTCTTTAATATAGTTACACTATGGTTCGTTTAAATGTTATTATACGGGAAAAGAAAAAGAATTGCCATAGGATAGGTCAACATTCTCAACCGCTGCGGCATCGACGTATAACAATCGCTGTGAGCATATGATAAAAAATGAGGCGCCCAAGGCCCTGTTGAAACTGGTGGCTGGCGGAGAAGAACAGACATGGCCGCTGGCCGGCAGAACCACGTACCGCCTGGGACGGGGGGAGGGGAGTGATATTCTCCTGCCCTATCCGTGGGTGTCCCGCCAGCACGCCATGGTGCAGGTGGAGGCCAATGCCAGCCATAATATCGTCGATCTCGGCAGCGCCAACGGCACCTTTGTGAACAACAGACGGGTCTATACCCCCACCAGATTAAGCAGCAACGACCGGGTCAGGATCGGCAGATCGGAGCTGATTTTTCTGCAGGAAAATTTGCTGCCGGCCGATACCGGAGATGAATCGGACGCGACCGGCGATGAAACGGTCGCCTTTCTGCAGAAAAACCGGATGACGATTCTGGTCTGCGATATCCGGGGGTTCACCTCGCTGGCCGAAGAAATCGGCGCCGGCCGCATCTCGGCGTTTCTCGCCCTGTGGACCAGGGAGGTGGCGGCGGTGATCCGGAAAAACGGCGGCCAGGTGGACAAATTCATCGGCGACGCGGTGCTGGCCGTGTGGCCCGGCGGGGCGGATTTCACCGCGGTGGCCATGGCCCTGCTGTCGGCGCTCGAGGTCAGCATGGTGACGGCAAGACTCGGCCGCAGCATGGAGGGGGGCGCCAGGGAATTGAAGATAGGGGCTGCGGTCAATACCGGCGAAGCGGTGATGGGCAATATCGGCGTTGACGGGCAGCGGGATTCCACCATTGTCGGCGATGCGGTGAATGTGGCCTTCCGGCTGCAGGACATGACATCCCGGCAGAAAACGGATCTGCTGCTCGGGCACGACAGTTTTCTGCAGCTGCCGGATGCGGGCGCCTGTTTCACCCCGGGGGAATTCACGGTCAAGGGCAAGGCGGGGTCGCTGGCCGCCCACAGCGCCACGTTTGCCGATGTGCGGCGCTATCTTGCGGCAAGGCGGTCGATGCTGAAAAAATAGCTGCGGGAAATGACATTTGTCAAATTATGTGACATAGTTGGAGATGAGCGGGCAATCATTGTATTGGTCCGGTGGTGTTTTGTGACAATTTGCCGGCATGGATACGGAGAAACGATCAGTCAATTAACTTCGGCACAGTCAGGGGTGATAGGGGTGGATTATGGCTGTTTGGGCGATTAAGCTGCATGACAAGGTTGTGAAGCAGTTTGCGATTGATGAGGGGGAACGGTTGGTCATCGGCCGCAGTTCCGAAGCGGATGTGGTTGTTGATAATACGGCCATATCCCGCAAGCATACGGCTCTTGAAAGAAGGAACGGCGTCTATTTCCTGGAGGACCTCGGCAGTCTGAACGGCACCATGGTCAACGGCAAAAAGATAGATTCCTGCGTGCAGCTTTTTGATGAAGATGTGGTCGAGATCGGCAAATTTCTGCTGATTCGGGCCGAGGCGTTGAAAGATGCCAAGTTCTCGTCCCAGAGCGCGCCGCTGGATTATGGCGATGAAACGGTTTTCGTCAAGCGGGATGCCGGGGCCGCGGAGAAGGCCAGGGAAAAGGTGAAGGCCCTCCACAGCCTGACCGTGATCAAAGGGGCGGGCAGCCCGGCGGATGTGCCGCTGCATGGCCGGAGCAGCGTCAAAATCGGCAAGGACATCAATTGCGATCTGCGGATCTCCGGCTGGTTTGTGGCCCAGGCCCAGTGCTATGTCATTAACCGGGACAAGAAGTTTTATCTCGTGCCGCAGCGCAGCTGGGTGAAGACCAGCGTGAACGGCATGCCGGTCAAGGAGGAGCGGGAACTGAACAAGGGGGATGTCATTGAAATCCGCGGAGTGCAGATCCGTTTTGTCTGGCCGCCATGCCTGTCATGCCTTTTCATTGAAATATCGAGAGACTGCAGCAATGACGCTGCAACCCTGTGATCGCGGGCTTTCCGGCAGCGAGCACGGTTTTCACTGTTTGCGGGATAGGAACCATGCTGAGCCGGTTTTTTAAATGGGGGAGCAAGGGGGTGAAGACGGAGGAGCCCGGGGAGGTTTCGCCGCCCGCGATGGCGACCCGGGTGTTGCCTGCGCAGCAGCCTGCCGCCGAGCATATCGATCACCTGAACTGGCTGCCCGGCGAGATTATCAATGACCGGTACCGCGTCGAGCGCATCTTCAGCGGCGCCATGGGCAAGGTGTACATTGCCGAGCATCTGGCCTGGGGCGTGCTGATGGCCATCAAGGTGCCCAGGCCCGAGGTGTGGGCCGACCGGGAAGGGCTGCAGCGCATCCTGCGGGAGGCCAACGGCTGGATCAGCCTTGGCCTGCATCCGAATATCGCCTCCTGCTACTATGTCCGCACCATTTCCAGAATACCCCATATCTTCATCGAATATGTGTCCGGCGGCACCCTGGAGGAATGGATCAACCGGGGCCGCTGCCAGGACATGCGCACCGCCCTGTCCATTGCCATCCAATTCTGCAACGGCATGGAATACACCCATGCCAAGGGATTCATCCATCGCGACATCAAGCCGCAGAATATCCTGCTCACCAAGGACGGGCTGGTAAAAATCACCGATTTCGGCATCCTGCGTCTGATCCGGGACAACAGCCGGGAGGTTGATGCGCCGCAGAAGAACGGGCAGAACAAAAACGCCACCGTCGGTTTCCGCGGCACCCCCAACTACGCCTCGCCGGAACAGCTGCGCAATGCCCATCGGGTGGACCGGCGTACCGATATCTTTTCCTTCGGTCTCTGCCTGTGGATGATGTTCTGCGGCAAAAGGCCTTATAAGCAGAATCTGGAAGGCACCTGCCCCGAACCGGTGGCGGTAAAACCGGAAATCGTCCTGCCCGAGAGTCTGAAAGCGATTTTAAAAAAATGCGTGGCCTTCAAGCCGGATGATCGGTTCCCGGATTTTACCGAACTGAAGGAGTCGCTGAATCAGGTTTATCTGGAGCTGTTTCATGTGGCCTGCCCCTATGCCATTATGGGGAAAATCGATCTCCGCGCCGAAAATATGAATAACCGGGCCGTGTCGCTGGCGGAACTGGGGAGGTATCAGGAGGCGGAATCGGTCCTGATGCACACCCTGGAAATCAATGAAACGATGATCGAGGCCCTTTATAACTCCTACATGCTGAAATGGTGCAAAGGCGCGGAAAGTCCGGAGCGGCTGCTGCGCAGCATCGAGGCGAGCAAGAAACGGTTCCCCAAGCTCTCCATCTTTGATGATCTGGAAAAAGAGATTGCCGAATACATCGAGCATGCGGACGACGGGCGCGGCCCAGAGCGGACCAGGGAGCCCCAGCTGCTCCCAGCTGCGCAGCTCTGTCCATCATAATATTCTGACTCTGCTGCAGAACAGGCGTCTGACGGAGTGTTACGATACCCTGCTGGTCAGCTGGGGCAATGAACGGTTCAAGAAGGATAAATTTTATTATAAAATCTACGAGCAGCTGCTGCCCGAGGGCAGAAAGCGGGCCCTGTCCGCGGTACAGCGGGTCATGACCCATGCCGGCGCCGGCGGGCCTGCCGTTCTGCTGGCCAGCCTGCCGGCCCGCAAACTGCTCTTTTCCGCGGCGCCCGGCATGAAAGTGCATGTGTGCAATGTGACGGAAAAAAAACCGGGAGTACTTTTTGTCGAGACCGGCAGCCGCGTCACCGCCCTGGCCGCGGGGAGTTCCTCTCTTGCCGTGGGGCAGGAAAACGGTGCGGTGCTGTTCCGTTCCTTTAAGAGCGGGACGGAGAATACGGTGCCGGTGGGGAAAAGCGCCGTGCAGGCGCTCGCCTTCAGCACTGACGGCAGGCAGCTGCTGGCCGGGCTGGCGGACGGCGGCATCGTGCTGGTGGAAACGGCCGGGGGAAAATTAAGGAAGATCGCCTCCGGCGTGGGCGGCGGGATCCGCGTTGTCGGCTGGGCAAAGGATTTCTCCTTTGCCGTGGCCTGCGAGGATGGATCGCTGCGTTTTTACAACGGGAAATCAGGGGAGTGTCAGCGGGAGATCGCGGCCCATGCGCTGCCGACGGCCTCCATGTGGGTCAGTGGCGACGGGACAAAAATCGCAACCGGCAGTGCCGACCGGCTGGTCAGGGTCTGGGACTGGATGACGGGACGCTGCCTGCAGACGATGGAGGGCCATGAAGACGCGGTAACCTCCGTGCTGCTGCTGGAGGACGGGCAGACAGTGGTCGCCGGTTTCGAGGATGATATCATCAAGCTCTGGAACTGGCAGACCGGCAAATGCACCCAGATTCTTGATGCCCGGGGAGACGGGGTGCGCAGTCTGGCGCCGGGGCCGAAGCCCCACACCTTTCTTTCCGGCCGCCAGGACGGGGCCATTGTCCTGTGGACCATCATTTATTACCTTGAGTTTGAGGACGGGATGCCCTCCGCCCTGCGCAGCTATTGACCCCATGCCGGGGAGCGCAACCGGATAGAAGGGTATATCTACAATTACTGGGGCCTGGCCCTCACGCCGCTAAAATCAGGGAGAGGCAGCATGCTGCGGTTTCTGAAAAATTTGTTCAAAGCTCCTCAGGAGGCCCTTGCCTGTTTCGGCCGCACCGACACCGGCATGGTGCGCAAAAATAATGAGGATAATTTTGCCATTCTGGCGGAGCGGAATCTTTTCGTGGTTGCCGACGGCATGGGCGGCCATCAGGCCGGTGAAATCGCCAGCCGGGTGGCAACGGAGAATCTGATCGATTTTTTTTCAGCGGAGAAAATCAGGGAGATCCGGGGCAATCCCGCCGCCATCCAGCACGGGCTCATCGCCAGTTTCTACCGGACCAATGAGAGGGTGATGGACATGGCGGCGGAGCAGGCGGAGCTGCATGGCATGGGCTGCACCCTGGTGGCCTGCCTGGTCGATGGCGATGCCGCCTATATCTGTCATGTCGGCGATGTCCGCGCCTATCTTGATGACGGGTATATTTTAAAGCAGCTCACCAATGACCATTCCCTGGTCGTTGATCAGGCCGCTGGCCTGAATGGGACGGGGGCGGCAAGCGGGGCGGGCCGCAATATCATCACCCGGGCCATCGGCTTTCCCTTTGCCGAAGACCCGGAATTTCACCGGGTGGCGCTGACCCCGGGCCATAAGATCCTGCTCTGTTCGGATGGTCTGTGGGGCATGGTGGGTGATGAGGAGATGCAGCAGATCCTGAGCAGCGCCGGCTCGCCCGAGGAGGCGTGTGACAATCTGGTGCGCCGGGCGAATGAGGCGGGCGGCAAGGACAATATCACGGCGGTGGTCGTCTATGTGTAAGAGTCAGGAGTCAAAATCCGGGAGCCGGAATTCAGAAGGAAGAAAAGCATTTATTCTGACTCCTGAATTCTGAATCGTCAGCCGCGGCCGTTCTCCCGGTCAAGGAGCTGCTGCAGGTCCGTGGTGCGGTTGATGTTATGAAAGGAGGTCAGATCGCCGGTGACGGCGAGCACCTCCGCCTGGCTCACCTTGCGGAGTCTGAGCATGTCCAGGGTGAGGCGGATCTTGCCCTGTTTTTCCTGGAGCTGCCTGGTGATGACCGGCAGGCAGCTTGTGCGGTAAACGGCGCAAAGCGGCTCAGGCCCGGTGTCAAGCCACGGCAGGGCCACGTCCCAGTCGCCGGACAGGCGGCAGAGATGGGCAATCAGTCTGCTGTCGATGCGGGGCATGTCGCAGCCGGCAACAAAGGCCTGGGTGCCGCCGATGTTGAGCAGGGCCGCGTGAATGCCTGCCAGCGGCCCGCTGTCGGCATGGATGTCGCCGATCATCGGCCAGCCCAGAAACCGGTAGGTGTCCGGAGAATTGGTCACCAGCAGACGGTGCGGGAAGAGTTTTTCCAGGGTGGACGCCACATGCCGGATGATGGGGGTGCCATGCAGCAGGGCCAGGGCCTTGTTGCTGCCGAATCGCGAGCTGGCCCCGCCGGCCAGGATAACCCCGGTGGTGTCCTCTGTCTCCAGTGGCCCGGTCGGCATCTCAACCCGGCGGCCAGTGCATGGGCCGGCCGCCCAGAATGTGCATGTGAATGTGGAAAACGGACTGACCAGCCTCGGCGCCGTTATTGAAGACGACCCGGAAGCCGTCGCCGATGCCGTTTTCCCGGGCCAGTCTGGCGCCGACGCGCATCATCTTGCCGATGAGCTGCTCATCGTCGCTGCCCAGGGCCGCGGGGCCGGCGATATGCTTTCTGGGGATGACGAGAAAATGTTTGGGGGCCTGGGGCGCAATGTCCCAGAAGGCGAAAACGTCCTCATCCTCATAGATTTTTTTGCAGGGGATGTGGCCGCTGATGATTTTGCAGAACAGGCAGTTCGGGTCCATGAAGGTTCCTCGTTTCTTTGTCAGAGGGATACGTATGTCATTTCCGTAAAATGTACTGAAGCGAATCGCTGATGTCAATACCTCATCATGGTCCGCGGCGCGGACCTCAAGCCCATGGGCGCGGGGAGATAAAATTTCCCTTTGCACCCCGCAGCTTTTGCACTATTTTCACCGGATGACCAGAGATATCGTTATTATCAATGCGAAAATCGCCGCACCCGACCCCCCCGGCGGGCTGCTGGCGGACCATTATGTCGAAATCGGCGCGGGCCGCATTCAGGCCCTGGGCCCCATGGCCGACTATCCCCATGCGGCCGGCGCCAGGGTCATCGACGCCGCCGGCTCGCTGGTGATGCCCGGACTGGTCAACTGCCATAATCATGCGGCCATGACCCTTTTCCGTGGTTTGGCGGACGATCTGCCCCTCATGACCTGGCTTGAACAGCACATTTTTCCGGCCGAGGCCCGCTTTGTCAGACCGGAGATGGTCTATTGGTGCACCAGGCTGGCGGCGGCGGAAATGATTCTCTCCGGCACCACGACCGTGGCTGACAGTTATTTTTACGAGGATGAGGCGGCCAGAGCCTTTGTGGAAGCGGGGATGCGCGCGGTCGCGGCCCAGGGCGTCATTGATTTTCCGGCCCCCGGCGTGCCTGATCCGGCGGAAAACGTGGCGGCCGCGGCCCGTTTTGTCGAGCACTGGCAGGGCGTTGACCTGCTCACGCCGGCTGTGTTCGCCCATTCGCCCTATACCTGTTCCAGCCGCACCCTGCTGGGGGCCAAACAACTTGCCAGGGACGCAGGCGTGCCCTTTTTCATCCATCTTGCCGAAACCGGGGCGGAGAAAAAGCTGCTGGCCGGAAAATGGCAGGGGTCGCCCGCCGCCTATCTGCACAGCCTCGGTCTGCTCGATGGGCAGACGGTCTGTGCCCATGCCGTCTGGCTGGATGAGCGGGACATCGCCCTGCTGGCGGCAAGCGGCGCCGGGGTGGTCACCTGTCCGGAGAGCAACATGAAACTGGCTTCCGGCGCTGCGCCGCTTGCCGCGCTGCGCGCCGCCGGGGTGCGGGTCGGTCTGGGCACGGATGGCTGCGCCAGCAATAATGATCTTGATCTGTTTGGCGAAATGGACACCTGCGCCAAGCTGCAGAAGGTGCGGGACCTTGACCCGGCTGCGGTCCGGGCGGGCGAGGTGCTGGCCATGGCAACGGCGGAGGGCGCCGGACTGCTGGGGCTGGCCGATGTCGGTCGGGTGGCCCCGGGCATGCTGGCCGATGTCATCATCATTGACCTGCAGCAGCCGCATCTCACCCCGTTTCATGCAGCGGCTAATCTCGTCTATGCCGCGCGGGGCGCCGATGTGCAGAGCGTCATCATCAACGGCCGACTCGTCATGGAAAACAGGCGGATATTGACTTTTGACGTGGCTGAAACTATGGAGATGGTGCGGCGGATGGCGGCGGAGGTGAGGCACTGCAGATCAGGGTCTGCCTGATGGAACGAAAGCGTGCACAGGGGGGCCGCCCTTGCGGCATCAGGGGTTATGCGGCCCAGCCGGCGCTGCCGATCAGGCTGACAAAACGGACCCGTTCGATGTTTTGCCGGGAGAGGACGCCGCCGTTTTTGTTGATCGCCAGCAGGTCCTGGCCGGCGCGGTCGCCCACCGGGATCACCAGCCGGCCCGGATCAGCCAGCTGTTCCAGCAGCGGGGCGGGAATCTGCGGGCCGGCCGCGGTGACAATAATGGCATCGTAGGGGCCGTGTTCCGGCCAGCCGAGGGTGCCGTCATCGATTTTGCAGACGATATTGAGGAGTTTCAGCCGGTCGAAGATGCGGCGGGCCTTGATGTGCAGACTTTTGATCCGCTCCACCGTATAGACCCGTTCGCAGAGATGGGCCAGAATGGCGCTCTGGTATCCGCAGCCGGTGCCGATTTCCAGCACCTTTTCGTGGCCCTGCAGCTGCAGGGCCTGGGTCATGAGGGCAACGATATAGGGCTGAGAGATGGTCTGCCCTTCGCCGATGGGCAGCGGAAAATCGCCGTATGCCTGACTCTGCAGGGCGTCCTCGACAAAGGCGTTCCTGGGCACCGCGGCCATGGCGTCCAGGACGCGCTGGTCGCTGATTCCCCGGGGAATCAGCTGTTCCCGTATCATTCTGGCACGGGCCAGCTCGTAATTATTCGACATGAAAATCATCGTGGCGGGCAATGCCCGATTTCTTGAACTCTTCCACGGTCAACGAGCGGTACGCGCAGGTGATGACCTTGTCGCCCTCAAAGCGAACGGTGACCACATCAACATCCTCGGTGCCCAGATTGTCGCCGATATACGGGGTCTTGCGCAGCAGGCTTTTATTCACCTGGAAATAGATCCAGATTTCGCCGTACTGGTCAACCTGCTGGTCATCAGGCGGCCCCATATAGGCCAGCACCTCCTGTCTGGTGGTGCCCTGGGTCATCAGGCAGACATCGGAGGCCAGATGGCGGACAGGCCCTTTGAAGAAAGAACAGCCGGACAGGAAAAACAGGCTCAGGCCGAGCAGGAAAACGGCAGGGAATCTTGTTCTCATTTTTTTGATTGTTTGCACGGTTAAGGTTTTCAGTCAGGGGCAAAGGATTACGCTATAAATATACCGAAGGTTCGATTTTTGCAAGATTTCAAAACGCCAGGCATGGCTGAATATGGCAAAACCATAAAAAATGGGGCCGCCTGACCGGGAATGTCTTGACCTGAACCGGAAGATTATAATATTTATTATTTTAACATGCGGAGTTTCTGAAACATTTTTAACGGAAAGCAGATTGCCCGGGCGGAGAGACGCCAGGGCAATAATGCTGCACGGATTTTTCTGCATTCCTGATGCTTGAAGGTTGATTGCATACTATTTCGGAAAAAAATCGTTGTTTTTCGCGGGTAATCGCCGGAACGCCCGAAAGGTTGCCGGATCGGGGCAACATCTGAATTTTGTGAGGAACCATTGTAATGCGCTGCCCAAAATGTGGATACATCTCTTTTGACCAGGAAGATACCCTTTTTTCTTGCCTCCGTAACAGGGCAGGCTGTTCAGCAGGGTCTGGCCACGGAAGAGGTGGAGTTCGATCTGGCGGTGGCTGATGCGAGCCCTGAATCGGATGTGGATATTGAAGCGGCCGAGTATGACGAAGGCATCCCCATGGTGGATTTGTCCGCTTTTGCCCAGGAAGAGCCGGGAGAGACCGCGGCGGAGGAGGGCATCAGTTTTCCCCTGCCGGAAGAGCCGGAGGCGGAGACGGCAGGGCTTGAGGTCGGCATGGGCACCGAACAGGGCACCATCGACTTTACCTTTGAGGAAGAGCTTCTGCCGGAAAACGCACTGCAGCTTGAGGAGGAGGCCGCTGACGTTGATCTTGCCCTGACTGGTCTCCCCCGGGAAGCTGGCGGGGCACAGCCGGGCGGCATGGAGTACGAACCGGGGGCAGAAGAGGAAGCACTGCCGGAACTGGACCTGCAGATGGCCGGTGAGACTGAGGAAGAGGTTGACTTTGATGAAGAGCTGCTGCCGGACCTTGAGGAGCAGGCTCAGGCTGAGGAGCCAGCTGCCGCAGCAGTGGCAGCTGCTACGGCAGGGTCCGGACTGGACCTGGATATTGATGTTGATCTGGAAGATGAGCCGTCTGAAGAAGAGCTGGTTTTTAATCTGGAAGACATTGACATGTCCGATCTCGTCATCGATGAATCGGGGGCAGCAAAGGAGAAGGCGGCCCGGCCCGAAGATACGGCCCTTGATCTGGAGGATTTCCTCAACGAAGGCAAAGGTGATGATGCGGGCATACCCATGGACCTGACCATGGAAGACATTGATCTTGGCGATGACCGCGACAAGGAAGAAGCGAATAAAAAGTCCGGAGATCTGCCGGATCTCGAACTGTGAACGGCGCAGCCATGACAGAGAACGCATTGTCTCCGACCGGTTCCGCCGCGCTGGACCAGGGGGAATCAAACGGCAGGGCCGCTGATTTCAGTACTCGCTTCATGGCCCTGCTCATTGACTGGGTTTTCCTCACCTCCCTGGCCGGCTGCTCCTTTTTTCTCGTTGCCCGCATGGCCATGGCGCCCCCTTCGCCGGATTGGGGGAATCTGTTCCTGCTGCTGGTCACCGGCCTGTTTGTGCTGCTGATCTGGCCGCTCTTTCTGTCGTCCTTTTATTTTATCGTGCTGCACAGCTACGGCGGGCAGACCCTGGGCAAAGTCTTCATGGGCATAAAGGTCGTGTCCGAAGATGGCCTGCTGCTGCCGGTCGGCGCTTCCTTTCTGCGGCTGGTCGGTTATCTCCTGTCCATGATGCCGCTGGGGGCCGGTTTTCTGTGGGCCGCGGTGGATAAGAACCATGCCGCCTGGCACGATAAACTGGCATGCAGCCGGGTCATTTATCTGTAACGCCAGAAAAATTTCTTGACAAGGACACGGGTTTTCGATATTTTCCCCCTTTCTGCCGAGATAGCTCAGTTGGTAGAGCAACGGACTGAAAATCCGTGTGTCCCTGGTTCGATTCCTGGTCTCGGCACCAGAATATGAAAGGGGCTGCAGCCGCAAAAGCTGCAGCCCCTTTCTTTTATTGCTTTATTCCCCTTTCTTGCCGTTGCAACTGCGCATCTTCCAGGGGGTCCTTGGCAAAGTCGGGTGGTAACTTGACGCCTCCCCCCGCCCCGACCAGCCCCTGTTTCGCGCAGCTTCTTATTGACTTCTGAGTGTCTCCGTTTGATAATGCTGAAGTGATTATGGAAACCGAAGATCTGCAGCAGGCGTATCTTTTCCAGGGGCTCCCCGCCTCTGAATTGCAGCAGGTTGCCGCGGCAGCCGGGGACGCAACCTATGAACCCGGCGAACATATTTATAAAAGGGGAGATAAGGGCGAGACTTTTTACATCATTGCCGCCGGCAAGGTCGAACTGATCATTGAAAAACAAGACGGCACCGCCTCTGTGGTCGGCCAGGTGAGCGCCGGCGGCCATTTCGGCGAGGTTTCCCTGCTGACCGGCCATTGCCGGTCCCTCACGGTGCGGGCCCTTACCAGGGTCCGGCTCTTCTCTTTTGACCGGGAAAAATTTGAAACAGTGCTCCTGGCCAATCCCCTGCTGCATCGGAACCTTGATAAAACTCTGGCCGAACGGCTGGTGGCTGCATCCGGCGGCTGGCATGATGCCGATCTCGCCGGCAACTCGCTTGGCGGCTCTTCCCAGACTCTTTTTCCCGCGCCCAGAGCGGCAGACCGGGCCGACCGGCAGGCAGCAGCGCCGGGGATCGGCGGCGGGCAGCTGCATGATATCGATCTGGCGAAAAAAATAAGCAAGCAGATCAACCAGTTTGCCGCCGGGACCAGGCCGTTGATCATCAGCGGTGAGTCCGGCACCGGCCGGCGGCTGGCGGCAAAACAGATCCATCTGCACGGCGCCGGCAAATCAATGCCGTTTATTGAACTGGACCTCCGCCAGTTTGATCCGTGGATCTGGGAGGACAAGCTTTTCGGTTATGAGCAGGACGCCTTTCCCTATTCCTCGGGCCGGCAGCTCGGCATCCTGGAGCAGATCAATAACGGCACGGTGGTCCTCTACCATGCCGAGAAACTGAGCAAAGAGCTGCAGCAGAAAATATATGAGGCGGTGACCCGAGGAAAATTTTCCACCAACGACGGCGGGGTGGAGCAGGTACTGCGCGCCCGTCTGATTCTGATCACCAACGCCCCGCTCGACACCCTGGGTCGGGAATCAGTTTTTATTCCGGAGTTCGCCGCCCTGTTTGCGGGGCAGCAGTTTCTGCTTCCGCCGCTGCGGCAACACAAGCGGGATATTCTGCCGCTGGTCGAGTATTATCTGCAGCGCTACAGTGCCGAGTACAACAAGCGGGTGACGAAAATATCCCAGGACGCCCTCGGCCTGCTGATGAAGTATGACTGGCCCGGCAATCTGACCGAGCTCTCCAATGTCATGCAGCGGGCGGTGATGGTGGCCTCGCAGGACGAGATCATCTCCGAGCAGATTTTTCTGGGCCTGCCGCGCACCGAGGGCAAACTGGTCTATAACCTGCTGCGGCTGCCATGGGTGCGGGAGCTCATTGAGCACCGGTTCTTCCCTGGGCTCCCCAGGATGGCCATAACCGTTCTCTTTTGCCTGGTGGTGCTGATTCTTTTCGCCGGGCCGCAGGAAGCGGAGAAAAATCTCGGCATTACCCTGTGCTGGTATATCGGCTGGCCCCTGCTCATGATTTCGTTCTTTTTTCTGCCCCGCTTCTGGTGCACCCTCTGCGCCCTTTCCGCGCCGGGCAAGTGGCTGCAGAAATTCATCCGGCCCGCCCGCCGCCTGCCGCCGGTGATCGCCTCCCATTCAGGCTGGATCATGGCCGTGCTGTGTCTCGTGGTCTTCTGGGTGGAGATCGTCTTCAACGCCTATGAGAGCCCGCGGCTCACGGGAGCGATCCTGCTCTCCATCAGCAGCGGCGCCCTGCTGTTCAGCGTCATGTTTGAACGATACACCTGGTGCCGCTATGTCTGCCCGCTCGGCGCGCTCAATGCCGTTTTTTCCATGCCCTCCATTCTCGAGGTGCGCGCCAACCGGCAGATATGCCTCAATCAGTGCCGCGATCATGTCTGCTACCGGGGCACGGCTGGGGCGCCGGGCTGTCCCATGTTCCGCCACCCGTTCATGGTTGACAACAATAAGGATTGCATCCTGTGCGGCCGCTGCATTAAAAACTGCCGGCTGCGCTCGACGCAGCTGAATCTGCGTCTGGCGCCGCAGGAACTCTGGTCCATCCAGACCCCGCTGTTGTCCGACAGTTTTCTGATCGTTTCGCTCGGGGCGATTTATTTTCTGGTGGCGCTGCACCGGCCTTCCCTGGATTTTCTCCACGGGCAGACCGCTCTTCCCCTCACCGGTCTGCACATGGACCCCGCTGTGGCCGGCAGTTTGC
>JACQYM010000275.1 GCA_016208225.1 Deltaproteobacteria bacterium
GATGATGTCCGCCGGCAGGGGCGGGGCCGGCGGGGTCTGCGGCCAGTACAGGGAAGAGCGATAGTCCCGCAGGCACTGCTTGTCGTAACTGGCCTGGCCCCTGCCGACCTGGTAATCATCTGCCGGCCAGAAACGCGATGAATCAGGGGTGAGCACCTCGTCGATGAGCATCAGCTCGCCCTCATACCAGCCCAGCTCGAATTTCGTATCGGCAATGATGATGCCCCGGCTCCGGGCATAGTCGGCTGCCTTGCGGTACAGTGCCTTGCAGATGGCGGCGATTTTTTCCGTCTCCTGCTGCCCGACCAGCTCCGCCATCCTGGCCAGCGAGATATTCTCATCGTGGGTCCCCAGCTCCGCCTTGGTGGAGGGGGTAAAGAGAACCTCGGGCAGTTTTTCCGACTCCCGCATGCCGGCCGGCAGCGCAAATCCGCACACCGTGGGGTTTTTGCGATATTCCTTCCAGAACGAGCCGGACAGATAGCCGCGCACAATGCATTCCACCGGCAGCGGTTTCGCCTTTTTCACCAGCATGCTGCGGCCCCGCAGCTGCTCCCGGTAAGGGGCGCAGACCGCCGGATAATGAGCCGGATCAGCGGTCAGGAGGTGGTTCGGCACAATGTCGCGGAGATAATCAAACCAGAAGAGGGAAAGACTGGTCAGCACCGCCCCCTTGTTGGGGATGGGTTCATTCATGACCACGTCAAAGGCGGAAATGCGGTCGGTCGCCACCATGAGCAGTTTATCTTCCACTGCATAGAGATCGCGGACCTTGCCGCGATGGATCAGATGCAGATCGGCAAAATGGGTTTCAGAAACCGGAGAATTTTTCATTGGTTTTCCTTTAAGTAAGATGAATTCGTAAAAAGTCTATTTTCACCACGGAGACCACAGAGATCACAGAGAAAATATTTTTAATTACAATTATTTATCTCTGTGGACTCTGTGCTCTCTGTGGTTCATTTTTAACCTCTTCAGACTATTGCCGCGGGCCGTTACCGGGCAAACCATTTCTTGATCTCGGCTTCGCTGAAAACCTTCAGCACCGGCCGGCCATGGGGGCAATGGGAAAAGACATCCGCCTCCTCCATCCTGCGGAGCAGGGCCTCGCCCTCCTCGGGCCGCATGATGTCATGGGCTTTCACCGCCGCCTTGCAGGCCATGACGGCCAGCACATCATCCATGCGCCGGGCCTCGTCCTTTCCCCTGCTCTCCCGGTGCAGAAAATGATCAAAAATACCGGCGGCGATTTCCCGGGGCCCCAGATGGCCGAGAATGGCGGGCACCGCCTTGATGACGTAGCTTTGCCCGCCGAATTCCTGGATGGTGAGGCCGATCGCGGCAAGCTCGGGGCCATGCTTCTGCAGCATTTCGATCTGTTCCGGAGTGCATTCGATGATTTCGGGAAACAGCAGGGCCTGGCTGGGCATTGCCATGTCCCGGTACTGTTTCTTCAAGGTTTCAAAAAGCAGCCTTTCATGGGCCGCATGCTGGTCAATGACCGCGATGCCGTCCCCGGTTTCACAGAGGAGATAGGACCCCATGAACTGGCCCACATATTTCAGGCGGCCCGACCTTTCCGGGCCGGCGAACGGCAAAGGCAAGGGGGACCTTTCCCGCTCCGGGCCGGCCGGGGCGGGTGCCTGCCCGTTCAAAGGCGGAATTGCTGAAACGGTTGATCGCTCCTCTGCCGGGGCGGCCGCGCCCTCTCCCGCCGTCTTCCCCATGGTTGGCGCCTGCTCGTGTGCACGCGGAAACGTCTGTACGCTTGCACGCTCTTTCTCCGGGGCGGCAGCGCCCTCTTCCGGCCCCGGCGGGGCAGGCACCGGAACGCTTGCACGCTGAAACGTTTGCACGCTTGCACGCTCTTTCTCCGGGCCGATCGGGGCCGGCTCCAGCACCTGCCAGGCCGGAGCCGGGGATGCCGGCGGCGGCGCAGCGGGACGGGGCCAGGCAATATCCGCCGCAGGCTCAGGTCTGCCGAATACGGCATGCTGCATCTGCTGCTGAAAGCGCTGCATGGCCCGGCCAACGGCGGCCACCACCTGTTGATGGATCTCGCGGGACCGCTGAAAGCGGATTTCCTGCTTGGCCGGGTGGACATTCACATCAACCAGTTCCGGGTCCAGCTCCAGAAAAAGGACGCCGACCGGGCCGCGGCCCTTGAGCAGAAAGTTATGCATTCCCTCGGTGACGGCATGGGTGACCATGCGGTCCCGGACCGGCCGCCGGTTGACAAAAATCCGCAGCCTGGCTGCCGCGCCGACCGGCTCGTCCGGGGGCAGCAGGTAGCCATGCAGCCGCAGATCATCCGACTCGGCGACAAGCTCGATCATCGCCCCGGTCAGCTGCCGGCCCATGAGGTCCCGCACCCGGCCGGCAAGGGTCTCCATTGCCGGGGCAAAGGAGCGGACAACCCGGCCGTCGACACTATAGGTGAATCCCAGTTGCGGCAGGGCAAGGGCGAAGCTGACGATCACCTCATCGATATGGGCAAGTTCCGTGCGCACCGATTTCAGGAATTTCCGGCGCGCCGGCACATTGCCGAAAAGATCGCGCACCTCCATCACCGTGCCCGGACTGCCGCCCATTTCATGCACCTTGCGCAATTGCCCGAAACGGATTTCCGCGCAATTGCCCAGGTCTGCGCCGGCAACCCTTGAGATGATGTTCAGACGCGACACCGAGGCGATGCTCGGGATCGCCTCGCCGCGAAAAACCAGGGTGACGATGCGGGACAACTGGTCGGCATCCCCCAGTTTACTGGTGGCGTGCCGTTCCAGGGCAAGCAGCATGTCATCCTGGTCCATCCCTTCGCCATCATCGATGACCCGGATCAGCCGGCAACCACCGCCTTCCACCTCGACGGCTATCCGCCCGGCCCCGGCATCAATGGCATTCTCGACAAATTCCTTGACCACCGAGGCGGGCCGCTCCACCACCTCGCCGGCGGCGATCTGATTGGCCAGATTTTCAGGCAGTATTCTGATTTTTGACATAAGATTATGGGTTTACAGTTGACGGTTGCCGGTTTACAGCCTGCCTGCACAGTAAGCCAAGGCAATATACCCGATCATTGCTGCGTCGTCATTCCGGTGTGCCGTTGAGCCGGAATCCAGCCGGGCAAGCGCCTGGCACACATCCCGCCATTCAGGAATGGCGGGCACCTTGGGGCTGTGCCGGATGCACACGGCCGATGAGGCATGCAATGCGCCGCATGGATTCCGGCTCAAAACCCTGCCGGAATGACGTGCCTTTTGGGCCGGCCTGCCTTGTTGACATCCGGCAAGAGCAGAACTCTCCTCTTTCGTTATTCCCGCCCTGCGGAGATGGCGGTTAGCAAATTTCTGCGCTTGCCGTTACCGTAAACCGTAAACCGGCAACCGTAAACCGACTCATTTCAGATAATTAAGGATATGCAGCTGCAGCCAGCTGTCATCCCACCATTCGATCGGATTGACCATAATGCCGTTGACCAGCATGCTGAAATGGAGATGGTCGCCGCCTGCCATGCCGGTGGTGCCGGTGGCGCCGAGCACGCCGCCGGGTTCAACCATATCCCCTTTCGCCACCCCGATGGAGCTCATGTGGGAATAGAGGCTGAAAACTCCCATCCCGTGATCCAGAATGACCATATTGCCGTAAATGCCCAGATAATCGGCAAAAACCACCTGCCCTTTGTTTGCCGCGGCAACGGCGGCATGCTGGGTTGAGGCGATATCAATGCCGAGATGCACCTGCTTGTCCACCTCCTGGCCATTGTAGAAATAGGTGCGATAATCGGCAAAGCCGGCCTTGGGGCTGCCCGGCATGCGTCCGAAACGTCCCCGCCAGAACTGCTCCGGGCTGGACTGACCGCATATCTCCATGATCCTGCGGTTATTTTCGTCACGCACCTTGTTGTTGACGAACAGATACTTTTCAAGATGCGTGCCGGTCATCTCGGGATAGTATTGGGAAAACTCTGGGATCTTCAGATCAAGGAAAGAGTCGGGAACATTGATGCTGTCATGTTTGAAATTTCCCTTTTTCAGAAACATGGAAAAAGGCGCCTTGCCGACATTGGCAGCCGCGTCCGCCACTTCGACATGGGCATCCTTGATCTCTGCCGTGTCATAGGGCAGGGCGATGATGGCGCCAAACAGCTCCGGCTTGCCCGGCACCGGGAATCCGGGGTGGAAAAAACCGTTGATCACGGCCCCATGCCGCACCACTGGCTCGGTTATTTTATAAACCACGAGTCCGGCGCCGCCCTGGGCCATGTACTGGGGCGATTCCATTCTGGTCACCTTCGGCGGCTGGGTATCCATGGTTACCGGGAAAATACGCTCGACGATATTGCCGCGCAGCAGATTCCAGTAGGAAAAGTCCTGCACCGTGACAACAATTTCTGCGGCCCCGTCCTTCAAGCCGAGGGCCGCGGTATCAATATCGGCGTGACCCTCGATGCGATGCGGGCCGGCAGACCGGAAATGGGCCTGCCGTTCGAAATTCTGTTCAAAGAGCGTTTTCCGGATGTCGCCCTGGCGGATCATAACATCGGCATGCCGGATGCCGCTTTTGAAATCAGTGACGCTAAACGCCAGCTGCCGATGGGTGCCGATCAGATCCACCGTGCCGGCAACTTCGATGACGGGCTTTTCCCGTTCAAGCAGAAAAAAAAGAGCGGCAACCCCTGCCGCCAGCAGAACCAGGGGAATCAAAAAAACAATAACCGGCTTCTGCTGCTTGCCTCTATCCATGCGTAATGACCTTGACAACGTAAAAACTCCTGAACCGGCCGGCAGGGCCGGAAAACAATAAAAAGTTAAAAAAATAAAGCGGGCAACGGGAAAAAACATTACCACAAATATCTGCAAAATAAAACCTTTGCGGCGGTAGTTCTTTACGTTACATTCAATATTGTTTTTGTAACAATTGGTGAGACCGAAAACAGAAGAGCGGGGTCAGCAGTTCAATCACGACAATGCAGAATCATTTCCATACCATTATCATCGGCGCAGGCCCCGGCGGTCTTACCTGCGCCTCGCTGCTGGCGGAAAAAGGCCGCGATGTGCTGGTGCTTGAACGCAACAGCCGGATCGGTCCCAAGGTGTGCGCCGGCGGGGTCACCTGGTCGGGACTGGCGCGCCATCTGCCGGATGAACTGATAGAAAAGCCTTTCAGCAGCCAGCATATCCGCTCCGGTCTGCAGCAAACCGTGATCTCCTCGCCCGCGCCGATCATCTCCACCATCAACCGGGAAAGTCTCGGCCGCTGGATGGCGGAAAAAGCCCGTTGCGCCGGTGCGACCATCCTGACCGGCTCGCCGGTGACGGCCATTACCGACAGGGAAGTCCGCACCAGGTCCTGCCGTTACACCTACGACTTTCTGGTGGGCGCCGACGGCAGCAGCTCCCTGGTCAGGCGTTTTCTGCAGGTCCCGACAACATACATCGGCACGGGCATCCATTATCAGGTACCCGGCAACTTCAAGGAAATGGTCTGGCACCTTGATCCCGCTCAGTTCGCCACCGGATACGGCTGGATTTTCCCGCACAAAAACTGGGCCTCGGTGGGAGCATACGCCAGCAAGAGTGCCATGGCACCCAAAAAACTCGAGGAAAAATTGCACCAATGGATGGGGAAACATGATATGAATAGGAAAGGTCTCAAACCCAGGGCCGCCCTCATAAATTTTGATTATCGGGGCTATCGTTTCGACAACAGGTTTCTGGTGGGCGACGCGGCGGGACTGGCTTCGGGCCTGACCGGCGAGGGCATTTATCCCGCCGTCTGTTCCGGCGAAACCGTGGCCCGGACCATTATCGACCCCGCTTACCGGGATACGAAACTCGCCAGGCTGATCAGCAAGCAGCAGCGCCATAACCGGCTGCTTCGCCTCTGCGGCGGGAACAATTATTTCGCCAGGTTTGTCGTTGAATCATTGGTTGCCGCATTGCGGCTGCGCCTCATCCATTTCAGCGCCCTGGAAATGGGAGAGTGATTTTTGATTGCGGATTTCGGATTGCGGATTGCGGATTGGGGAGGAACGGGGTGAATGGTAAAGAACATTGCAATGCGCAATGAGGGATTTGGGATTGTAGATTATGGGGAGGTTATTTCCCTCAATCTCAATCCTAATTTTTTCTGCTTCCTTACTACCAATGTTCCCCTATTATTGATCGCCTCCCCAATCCGCAATCCGCGATCCGCAATCCGAAATCTCTGGCTCCTGACTTCTAACTTCAATACTGTTCACTTAATATAAAATTTGTGGTATCCTGTCAGCAAACTCAAACAGGAGGACAGCATATGGCACGTACTGTAGCAGAACTTCCAA
>JACQYM010000276.1 GCA_016208225.1 Deltaproteobacteria bacterium
GGCCGGCCAGCAGCAGGGCGAAAAACGGCCGCTGATCGCGCATCAGCCCCGGAAACTGCGCCTGCATTAAAAAAGAGACCCGCACGGTCTGCAGGAGGTGATAGATATCCCGGCCCAGCTCCTGGTCGGCAAAACCGCTGAAAAAATCCCGCAGAATATCATCACCGGCCTCTCCCTGTTCCGCCCCTCCCGCCTGGGGCAGGGCGATGGCGCCGTCCGCGTGCTGCTGGCAGTAGAGGTCCTGGCTGATAAAACCCCATTGAAAGGTGGCGAGGAGTTTGTAGATCTGGAAATTATGGTCATTATCCGGGTAAATCGTCACCTCGCCGGGCAGAAAGATGGTTGCGGTATCGGTAGATACGGCGACGGCCGGTTCAACCTGCAGATTGCGGCCGGAAATCCCCCGGATGTAAGGCACGAGTCTGCCCCGGGCCTCGGCAAAGGCGAGCCCGCTTTCCCCGCGCAGCCGGCAGAGAAAATTATTTTCCACATCCGCCATGTACTGGCGGGCCGCCCGCAGACCATCCGCCTCATAGGCGTGCAGAATACCTTTCACCCAATCCGGGAGCTGCTTGCTGTCCAGACAGTTCAAGCCGTTCTGCAGCTGTTCGAGAAAGGCGAAACAGAGGGCGTGGCTCACCGGCCAGATTATGGCGATCTGCTCCAGCACCGCCCTGGCCAGCAGCTCGTCATAGCCGGCCAGCTGTTCGAGCAGCGCGTCGCGCTCCCATTCGTTCAGCTGCGTGCCGGGAATGATCTTCTCCAGTCTGGTTGCCGTTGCGTTTGTCATGCCGTCATTCCTCACAGAACGGAACTGACCATCTCGTCAATGGCCCCGACCAGTTCCGGATCGTCAGTCAAGGCCTGGGTAATGGTGACATGACACGCCTCGCGCGGGGCGATGCCGGCTCGGATCAGCAACCCGGCATGCACCAGCAGCCTTGTGCTGGCCCCCTCCTGCAGACCGGAATCCTTGAGCCCCCTGGTCATGGCCCCGATGCGCACCAGGGCCCGGGCCAGCTGGTTATCGATACCCGCCTCATGGCCGACGATTTCCGTTTCCAGCCCCGGAGCCGGGTAATTGAGTTCCAGGGCCACGAACCGCTGCCGGGGGGACGGCTTCATGTCCTTCAGCACCGACTGGCAGCCGGGATTATAGGAGACGGCCAGCAGGAACTCCCTGGGCGCGGTGAGCAGCTCTCCCCTTTTTTCAATGGCCAGCTGGCGCCTGTCGTCCGCCAGGGGGTGAATGACCACCGTGGTGTCCTTGCGCGCCTCCACCACCTCGTCCAGATAGCAGACGGCGCCGTGGCGCACGGCCAGGGTCATGGGCCCGTCAACCCAGACCGTTTCGCCGCCCCGGATCAGATAACGGCCCACCAGATCACTGGTGGACAGATCATCATGGCAGGAGACGGTGATCAGCGGCCGTTTCAAGGTCCAGGCCAGAAACTGCATGAACCGCGTCTTGCCGCTGCCGGTCGGCCCCTTGAGCAGCAGCGGTAAACCGTTGCCGTAAGCGGCAAGGGCAATGGTCAGCTCATTTTTCTGGGGCAGATAATAGGGCTTTTCCGCGATAAAATGTTCTTCTATCTTCTCACTCTGCATCTTCATGATCACTCCTTGTCGGCGAGCTTCTTCACTCCATAGCTGATAAAATAATACCGCGCCAGGCTATTTGCAAACAATAACCGTTACTATAAACAGCAGGCGATCCCTCCCCATTGATTTTCTTCCGGACACCGGAAAACTGCGGAACCGTAGCCGGCAGCCATAAAAAATTTGCAGTTTAGGGCGTTCCTTTATATCATCAGCTATGAAGCAGCCCTGAAACGAACTGATATCTCTCATCAATGGGGACTCTCTGGTTATGTTTATGAAATCATCCCGGCTTCTGCTGTTGCCCCTCCTTGTCATGCTGATATCGGGCTGCCGGAAACCGGAATCGGCCGAATCACGCCGGGAGCTGCTCATCTACTGCGGGGTGACCATGTGCCGCCCGGTGCAGGAACTCGCCAAAATTATCGAGCAGGAAAAAAACTGCACCATCAAGATCAGCAAACAGGGCGCCGGGGCGCTGCTCAACAGCATCAAGGCCAACCAGGTCGGCGACCTGTATCTTCCCTCCAGTGAGTCTTACATTGAGAGCGGTATCGCCCAGGGACTGATAAAAGAGACGGTGACCGTGGGCTATGACCGCATTGCCCTGATCGTCCAGAAAGGCAACCCCCTGCAGATCACCCCTGACGTGCGCAACCTCACCGACAAACGGTACAGGGTGGTTCTCGGCTCCGCCGAGAGCGGCAGCATCGGCAAGGAGACGGAACGGGTATTGAGTCGGCTGAACATTTATCACCAGGCCCTGGACAATGCCCTCTATCTGACCTCTGATGCCAATGGCATGGTCCGGGCCCTGTCGGACAAAAATGCCGATCTGGCGCTCAACTGGTACACCACGTCGCTCTGGGAGGAAAACCGGCCCTACATGGACGGTCTGCTGCTGGACGATGATGTTGCGCCCCCGCATAAGCTGACGCTGGGCCTGCTCACCTTTTCCTCATTTCCGGACATCGCCCGCCGTTTCATGGAACTGGCCGCCTCTCCCCAGGGGCAGGAGATTTTTGCCAGATACGGTTTTCTCAGCAAGTAAACGGGAAGGAGGCCATTCCGGCCTGCGCCCCCTGCCCCAGCCTCCCACCTCTTGCCTATCGTCTCTTGCCTCTTACCTTTTACCTTTTGCCTTTTGCCTATTGCCTATTGCCCCATTTTTTCCTTGACAACTAGTTGCAGGATAATTGTTTTACCGGGCGCAAAAAACGTCCAAAAAAAATCTCCATGCAGTGACGGGCAGTTAGCAAAAAACGAGCATTTAACAGCAATGAAGAGAAATGAAGAGAAAAAGTTAACATTCATCGATCGATTAAATACCGGGCTGTACCAGCTGAAGACCGATTATTCCCCGATTTTATAGGCTTTCGCGCTTACAATTCAAAAAGCGCGTTTTTATAGTCCGTTAGCAGGGAACCCCTTCTGTTTCCGCGTCTTGCAAGGGCATGAAGACTGTTGATAACTTGAGATTTTATTTTAAAAAATCGCTGATAAACGTCTTTGACAGGGAGCGGCTTTTTCTAATACAACCACACAAAATCTAAACGGTCTCTTAATCTGATCTAAATAAATTTTCTTTCTACTACTCCTAATTCCATCGATTGCAGGGTCATCCATGCTGTGGCATCAGATCAAAGAAATTTTAGCGGAAAAACTCCCAGAAAGCGCATATTCGCTCTGGATCAACCCATTATCCGGAAAAGAACGTGACAATGTGACACTTGAGGTGACATGTCCGGACACATTTTACTGCTCCTGGGTGACGGAGAAATATCTCGGCACCATCCAGGAAGCCCTCCATGTTCTGGGCCGCAACGAAATACGGCCCGCCTTCCGCATCGAGGACGGCAACGCAAAACCGCAAGCCCTTCTCAGTGCGCCGCCGGAACCGGCGCGGCTTCCCGACATGCCGAGGCTGAAATCCTCCATCCGGACCCTGCACCCCCGCTTCACCTTTGATGAATTCATTGTCGGCAGCTGCAATAACCTGGCCCATTCGGCCTGTGAGGATATCGCCATGAACGACTCAACCGTCGGCCGCTGTGTCTATCTGAAGGCAGGGACCGGGCTGGGCAAAAGTCATCTCACCCATGCCGTGGCGCATCATATCCTTGAACATAAGCCCTCTACCCGGCTCAACTATTTGACGGCCCAGCAGCTGACCGCGGAAATGGTCAGGAATATCCAGAACAACACCATGAGCAATTTTAAGAATAAATATCACCGGCAGTGCGATGTCCTGCTCATCGAGGATGTGCACACCCTGGCCGGCCGCTTGAAAACCCAGGCTGAACTGGCCGAGGCCCTGGATATTCTGCTGGAAACGGGCAAAAAAATCATATTCACCAGTTCCCTTGGCCCCCGGGAGATACCGGATATCGATTCCGGCATCCGCTCCCGGCTTTCGTCCGGACTGGTCACCACGATCAATCCGCCCAGCCTGGAAACGAGAATCAAGATCATCCGCCGCAAGGCCGACATCAATGCCCTTGATTTAAATGAGGAGCATATTGTCTATCTGGCGGAAAACATCAAAGGCGATATCCGTCAGGTGGAAAGCACCATTGTCAGCCTCAAGGCCCAGGCCGCGCTCATGCAGGCGCCGCCTGATTTCACCATGCTGAAGGAAACCCTGGCCAATATCATCGGCAGCAACCGCCAGCTTTCGCCGGTACTGATCCGGGACTTCATCGCCACCCAGTTCAAGGTTGACCCGGTTGAACTCCAGTCAAAATCACGCAAGCAGGCCCTGGCCTTTCCCCGGCAGATTGCCATGTACCTTTCGCGCAAATATACCGACATGGCGCTTGCCGATATCGGCAAGGCCTTTAACCGGGATCATTCGACCGTGGTGCATGCCATCAGGGTCATTACGGATAAGAAGACGCGCAACACCAGCGTCCGCCGGCAGGTGGAACTGCTTGAAAAGCGGCTGGAAGAAAAGTTCATGTGATTTAAAAATGATGGCCGTGTAAAACCAACCACGGAGAGCACAGAGCACACAGAGATAACGAATTGTAATTAAAAACATTATCTCTGTGATCCCTGTGAGCTCCGTGGTGAAAATAGACTTTTTACCAGTCCATCAGAAATAAACCGGCTTCACCGGTACTGCCCCTTCTTCACCCCGGCCGCCGGCACTGATGGCCGTCACAGCCTTGCGGGCCGCCTTCACCATATCATTGATGCCGACCCCGTCCCAGCCGAAACCGCAGATATAAAGCCCTTCATTCTCCCGCTCCAGGGCGGCCCGATAGGCGAGCATCTTGGGATGATCCATCTCCAGCTGCGGGATGGCACTGGCCGGCCGCAGCACTTTCGCAAACAGCGGCCTGGCGGGCAGATCCAGCAGCTGGCCGATATCCTGGCAGACCGCGGCAATCATCGCCTCATCGGACAGTTCAAGCCGTTCGGGATGGCGTCGTCCGCCGACCAGGGCCTCGAGCAGCACCCTGCCGGCCGGGGCCCGGTTGGGAAACATATGGGAGGAAAAGAGGACCCCGAGGGTAAACCGTTTCTCGCATTCCGGGGCCAGATAGCCGAAGCCGTAAGGCACTTTGGCGCCGGCATCATAGCCGAGCACCACATTGCAGATTCTTGACACCGGCACTTCGGCAAGGGGCGGCTTTTTGATGGCGGACAGCAGCCGCAGGCCGCTGTTCACCGGCAGCGCCATGATAATGTTTCTGGCCGTGACCACCCGGTTCGCCGTGGCCAGCTGCCAGTTGCCATTCACCCTGCTGATGGCGGTTACCCCACTGCCATAGGAGATATTTTTCCCTTTCGCCATGACCTCCACCAGCCGCTCAAGGCCCTGGGGAAAATTATTCATGGCCGGCAGCCTTTCCTTGATCGTGCCCTTCTTCTCGCGCAGCTTGCGGACCAGGGCCCGGATCACGGAGCCATGCTCCAGTTCAAGCTTGCGCAGGCCGGGCATGACGGCATCAATGCTGAGCCGGTTGTAATCCCCGGAAAAACTGCCGGTTACCGCCGCATCAATCAGGGGCAGCACACTTTTGCCGAATCGCCTGGCCGCCCATTGGCCGAGGGTCTGATCCTGCGGCTCCGGCCTGATCCACAGATCCCCCAGCACCCGGATTTTTCCCCACCAGGGCAGCAGCGGCGTCAACAGCGCTTTGCCGGGCTTCTGCGGGATCTGCACCAGCCGGCCGCCGTGGCACACATACCGATGAAAATCACCCAAAGGCGCCTGCTGGGCCTCACTGTACAGTCCCGTGTCTTCAAGGATCTCCCTGCTTTCCGCCGCATTGTCCAGAAACCCGTGCGGACCCCATTCAGCCAGAAACCCGTCTTGGGCAAAGGACTGGATCGCCCCGCCGGCGCGGCCTTCAGCCTCAAGAAGCATGACATCAGAGGAAGGGATCAGCTTTTTGATAAAATGGGCCGCGCTGAGGCCGGAAATACCGGCGCCGATGATGACCACATCCATGATTTTTTCCATAATGAAAATTTCCTGTTCATAGGGTAAAATGTGAGGCGCATGGAGACGACGACAGCAAAGAAAATATTGTTTATCAGCTTTTCCTTAAGCGGTCAGACAAGCAACCTCGTCGCCAGAATGGCAAACGGCCTTGAGGCAACCGGCGTGGAGGTGACCATTGAAAGACTGCGGCCCCTGAAGCCGTTACGGTTTCCCTTCGGATCGATCCGGGCCACGGTGTTCATGATGCTGCTGACCTTTTTCCGAAAACGGGTGCCGATCGCCCCATTGTCGGACAAATGCCGGCAGCGCTATGACCTCATGATCCTGGCCGGCCCCACCTGGTCCTATCATCCCAGCGGCCCGGTGCTCTCCCTGCTGGACCGCGACGACACCGGCCTTTTTGCCGGGGCGACGGTGATCCCCCTCATCTCCTGCCGGGGGTACTGGCGGATGCACTGGTTCGGCCTGCGCGCCCTGCTGCGGAAAAAGGGCGCCGTGGTGGTCAACCGCATTATTTTCACCCATCCCAGCCGCGAGCCCTGGCGCACCCTGGGCGTATTTTTAAAACTTGCCGGACACTGCCCCGAAAAATCAAAATTTCTGGGCAGATATTATCCCAGATACGGCCATGAAAAAAGACAGCTGGAAGAGGCCGTTCGCTTCGGCGTCCTGCTCGGCGAGACCCTGACCGCCGGCCGGGATCTCGCCGCCCTCGATTTTCAGACATCGCTTGCCGTCAGCCGCGGCCGCGGTTAAGCCGTTGTAAAAAAATAACTGCCCCATCACAATGCCGGGAACGGCATAAGGGGCCAGTAACGAAATGGTGAGAGATGTAATGGTTATTTCGTAACGGCCCCTAATACTCAATGCCCTTCTGCGCCATGATGCCGGCATCATACGGATGCTTGATCAGCCGCACCTCCGAGACCAGATCCGCCGCCTCGATGAGCTTTGCGCCGGCATCACGGCCGGTGATCACCAGATGCAGGCCAGGGGGACGGCAGCGGATCAGGTCAAGCACATCCTCTTCGCTTACCATACCATATTTGACGAGATACGTCAGTTCATCAAGCACCACCATGTCAAAGGCGCCGCTCATGATCTTTTCCCTGGCAAAGGCAAAGGCCTCCCTGGCCACCCGCACCAGCGCCTCCTTATCCTTCTGCTGCCAGGTAAAGCCGCTGCCCTTGACATGAAATTCGACCCGGTCGGCCAGGGCCTGGAATGCCTTTCCCTCACCGGTCTGACTCTGTGCCTTGATGAACTGGACGATGCACACCTTCAGCCCCTGCCCCGCGGCCCGCAGCGCCTGCCCGAAGGCGGCGGTGGATTTTCCCTTGCCGTTGCCGGTATGCAGCAGCACCAGCCCTTTGTTTTTTCCCATCACGCTCTCTTGATTGTCCACAATTCAATGGAGTGAAAAATGACAAGTAAGAGTTGAAAGGCAAAAGGCAAAAGGCAAAAGGCAATTCCCTTTTTCCTTCCAACTCACGGCCTTTCACTTTTGCCTATTGCCTTTTGCCTATTCATTGCCTTGCCCTTCATATTTTCCCAGCTGCTTTTCATAATATTCCCTGTTATCCGGATCAGCCTCGATGGCCATTTTTTCAGCCTGCCGCGCTTTCTCGGCATAGCCGTTCTGCCAGTAGGCCAGGGCCAGGGTGTCCAGGATATAACCGGCCTGCTTGATGCCGGCCGCGGCCCGGGCCAGCATGAGGGCGCGGGCGGGATCGACAAATTGCCAGTCCTCGGCTGTCAGCAGAATCCAGGCGAGATTATTCAACACCTCCGGATGGTTCCGGGCAATGAGCAGGGCCTTTTCATAGGAGGCCATCGCCTCGACATACTGGCGCCGGCCCTGCTGCAGATCGCCAAGGAGCTGGAACCAGAGGGGATTTTGCGGCTCCTCTTCTGTTTTTTCCAGGTAGAGTTTGGCCAGATGATCCAGGGGCGCCCGCTGCAGCAGGTCGTCCGGCATCTGCCAGAGGGCGACGCCGGCGCCGCAAAGCACCGCAACGTAGAGCAGCAGTGCGCCATACACCTTGCGGTGATGACGGCTGATCCGGGCGAAATTGAGTTCGCCGCGCTGCAGAAAATCGACCC
>JACQYM010000137.1 GCA_016208225.1 Deltaproteobacteria bacterium
TTCGCGAAAGATGTTCGAGCCAAACTGACCTCGGAACCCGAACGCTACGCCACGTACACGCGTGAATACCTGGGCTGGGGCGTGTTCGCGCTGATGGCGCGGTGATGTGTGAGGCAGCTGGGGCATAGTTGCGGGGAGGGCATCGCGCATAGAAGCCGGGACTAATGATGAAGAGAAAAAACGAAAAAGTATTTTTGTTGTTCAGTGCTTATTTGTTTATTATGCTGCTAGAAATGCCTAGCTCTTCTTCGGCACTGTCATAAGCTGGCTTGAACGTTATAGTTCTATGTGGAGGAGTCAAAAGTGATTCGCGAGTTTAATGTTGTTATAGAAAAAGATGAAGATGGATATTTTGTGGCCTCTGTTCCAGCTCTTCGAGGGTGTCATACTCAGGCTAAATCTTTAGATGTGTTAATAAAAAGAATAAAAGAAGCCATAGCACTCTGTCTTGAAGTGGAAGAACCGGTAGCAAATGAGTTTGTAGGCGTCCAGCGTGTCGCCGTTAATACATGAGCACTTTTCCTTCTATTACTGGCCGTCAGCTTATACGAGCGTTGAGTAAGGTCGGGTTTGACGTTATTCGCATCAAAGGCAGCCATCATTTTCTACAACACCCTGATGGCAGATGCACGGTTATGCCGCATTCAAAGGTTGTATTTGAGACAGCTCTTTGTGGAATCGCTGCTCGGAATCCCACAAATCCCATGAATGTTGCGCGTTTAACCAAAATTCCGGGGAATTTCCAAATAGACGAGATAATCTCAACGCCATGGTGGGAGTTATGGCACGCCGCTCCCTCAGAATCTCATTAATGGTTTGGCGTGATACCCCCAAAGCTTTCGCGATAGTTGTGGTGTTCAGATCGAAATCCGGCATGAAGTCTTCCTTGAGCATTTCACCGGGATGTGTCGGACGGGATTCCCTTTTTATGGTGTTTGATATGGCCATGTTTATCATCCTTTACTTTAATGGTAATCGGTTATTTCAACATCAAAGGCATCGCCGTCAACGAATCGGCAACAAATTCGCCATTGGTCGTTGATCGATATTGAATATTGTCCATTCCAGTCCCCTTTTAGCGCATGAAGCCGGATACTTGGAGGCGCCAGGAGGTCATTTAGGTTGCTGATTAGCGTCAATCTTCCGCAGTAGAGTTTCTGCGCATGGACGATGTGAAACCGTACGAAATTATTCGTCATTCCGGCACTCTGTTTAGTCCTCGCTTGACGGGGATGTCGTTAGCCGGAATCCATCCTGTCATCTTTACTGGACCCCGGCTAAAAGCATGCCGGGGTGACAGCGGGGTGACAGCTTGCGGAAGATTGACACTAATCAGGTTTAGGTTTGATGCATAATGGATATATTCTAAACGTCTTATGGCTCTTTTTATTAAATCGGAAGGGAGGCATCTTGATTTTCCGAAAATAAAAAGCTGCTGCGTTTCTTTATCGGCAAACGTTTTGATCATAGGGCTACTGTAATTAGTCACGTGACAGTTGTCAATAAGAACAATTCCGTACATGTGCCTCAATCAGCCTATGGGCATAGACGATTATCTCCAGCGTAACCTATTACCCGCAGGTATTCCGCATCTACTTCGCGGCCTGGAACCAGTTCGACCTCAATACTTCGTGCAACCGGCTCAAGTCATACGAAATCGTCGGGCCGTCGCCGGCCCCGAAGTAATCACGTTTCCCCACAGGGGGTATAACCCAAGATAGGAGGAAAATATGGCCTCTGAAGATCGTGTCACTAAATTGGAAAACATCGCAGCCCTTATGCGGTATTACATTCTTACCGCCTCCACCCGGGCCGGTTCCGGCCATCCCACTTCCTCGCTCTCCGCGGTGGAACTGATGGCAGGCCTGCTTTTCGGCGGCAGCTTCCGCTACGACCCGGACGATCCGGCCCATCCGAACAATGACCGGCTGATTTTTTCCAAAGGTCATGCCTCGCCTCTCTTTTATTCCCTCTGGGCCCTGGCCGGCAAGTTGAGCGAGGAGGAGATGATGACCTATCGTCATTTCGGCAGCACCCTGGAGGGGCATCCCACGGTTTCCTTCCCTTATGCCGAGGCGGCAACCGGTTCCCTGGGTCAGGGTCTGGCCATCGGGGCCGGCATGGCTCTGAACGCCCGGCTCGACAAACTGCCGTACCGTACCTTTGTGCTTCTCGGTGACAGTGAGATGGCCGAAGGATCGCAATGGGAAGCGCTGCAGATCGCGGCCCATTATGAACTGGATAATCTGGTGGGGGTGCTGGATGTGAATCGTCTCGGCCAGCGGGGTCCGACCATGTTTGGCCACGACCTCGCGGCCTATGACCGGAGAATATCCGCCTTTGGCTGGAAAACGATCACCATCGATGGCCACAGTCTCAGGCAGGTGCTGGATGCCTATGATCAGGCCTTGAATGCCGGCGGCCGGCCGGTGATGATCATTGCCCGGACCATCAAGGGCAGGGGGGTCTCCTGGATGGAGGACAAAAACGGCTGGCACGGCAAGCCCCTGCCCGAGGCCGACCTGCAGAAGGCCCTGGCGGAGATCGGTCCGGTGGATAAAACCGTACGCGGCACGATTTCACTCCCCGAGAACCGGCAGCCGGTAAAAAAATCCCCCGCCCCGGTTGAACCGCTGCGGTATGAAATGGGCAAGCCGGTGGCGACCCGCAATGGGTACGGCCATGCCCTCAAGCGGCTCTATCCCGCCTTCCCGGAGATCGTCAGTCTCGATGGGGAGGTTTCCAACTCCACCATGGCCGAGATTTTCAAGGAAGCATATCCGGACCGTTTTTTCGAGATGTACGTGGCCGAACAGAACATGGCCGGGGTCGCCCTGGGATTTTCCCGCCGCGGCAAGATCCCCTTTGTCTCGACGTTTGCCGCCTTCATGAGCCGGGCCTATGACCAGATCCGCATGAGCCAGTATTCGGACGCGGATATCAAATTTGTCGGCTCCCACGCCGGAGTGGAAATCGGCCAGGACGGCCCGAGCCAGATGGGACTGGAGGATATCGGTTTTTTCCGGACCATCCGGGACGGGGTTGTCTTCTATCCCTCCGATGCGGTGAGCACCGAAAAGGTGGTCGAAGAGGCGGTCCGTTACCGGGGCATCGTTTACATCCGCACCACCCGCGGCGCCACCCCGGTTCTCTATGATCCGCAGGAAGATTTCCCCATCGGCGGCTGCAAAGTGCTGCGGCACAGCGCCGCTGACCAGGTTACGGTCATCGGCGCCGGGGTGACCCTGCATGAAGCCCTGGCCGCCTATGGCGAGCTGCGGAAGGATGATATCCTGATCCGGGTGATTGATCTTTACAGCATAAAACCCGTGGATGACAAGACGCTCCGGCAGGCGGCGCGGGATACGGGCCTGATTCTCACCGTGGAGGATCATTGTCCCGAGGGCGGCCTGGGCGAATCCGTGCGCAGCGCCTTGTGGGACGCCGGAGTGCCGGTTTTGAGCCTGGCGGTGCGGAAAAAACCAAAAAGCGGCACGCCCCGGGAACTCCTCGATTATGAGGAAATTTCCCGGGACGCCATCGTGGCCGGGGTCAAAAAAATGATCGTTCTGAAGGCACATTAAGTACCCGAATCAGGTTGGCTGAAGTTCGGATTATCGGGCAAATTTAACTTTCTGAGTTGTTGAATTGTACGATTTTACAGTAAGTTACATGCAATGAACAGCGGACGGTTCGTCATGCCGGACTTGATCCGGCATCCAGAAACTCCCAGATACTGGAGCTTCTTGCAAAATGCGGGATTTATCTTTTCGTCATGCCGGAGGGTTTTTTTATCCGGCATCCAGTCTCTTGTTGTCACGCCGGAAAACTGGATTCCGGCT